>NZ_JBHVRW010000015.1:0-180577 GCF_042885475.1 Streptomyces sp. NPDC058051 | reverse complement strand
TCCCGACCCCGTGGCTCACTATGGCATGAGGAACTGAGCATCCCGAAACGGGATTTGTGGAGAGCCCGGTGCCCGGAGACGGGCACGCCGGGTTCGGGAGGCGGCTCGGGGAAACCCGCTGGTGGAGACATCGGCAGGGCGCCCCGAGTCGACCTCACCGACAGCACGGTGCCTCTTGAGGCGGTTGATCCCGCACTCGACCGCGTGACGCTCGTGACAGTCGGCCGGGTCGAATGTCGGCCGAACGACGCCGCCGTCCGCTGCCGTTCGTGGTCACCCCCGGACAAGCCGCCGACAGTCCGCAGACTTTCGCCGTGCCGGCCGGGGTGCGAGTGCGCGGGCCGGTGAGACGTCCGCGGACCCGGGGTGCCGGCGTCTCCCCGCTCAGCGAAGACCGCGCTTCTCGCGCTCGGCTTCGATCAGCTCCTCCATGAGTTCCTCCGGGCCCACCGTGTACTCGGTGTCATCGAGGGCGTCGTAGTCCTGAGTGCTGAGCGGTAGGCCGAGCTTGGCGAGTTCGGCGGCCAGTTGTATGAACGCGATTCGCTCGTCGGGGTCGTCCTGGTAACTTGCCCGCTCGGCGGCGACCCCCTCGGTCAGGGTGAGGCCGACCATGTCCCAGAAGGTGAACTCGGTGTCCAGCTCCATGAGGTGCCAGGCACGGTCCACGGGTTCGTCGGGGTGCAGCCAATAGCCGATCCACCCCTTTCCGCCCTTCGCCACGAGCTTGACGTACGTGGCCATCTCCGCGGCTGCGGCGTTGACGGCCTGCATCTCTGGGTCCGCGATTTCCTCTTCGCTCAGATAGCTGGTGTCCAGGAGCGGGTGGACCTCCCCCGACTCGAAGAAGTCGAGGTCGAGAAGACGGGCGAAGTCGGTGCGGCCCTCCCACTGCGCCACCAGCAGCACGCGCAGATCCTCGGGTATCGGACGGCCGTCCAGCCGCTCGCGGGAAAACTCGGCGAGCCGTTCGTCGTACATACGCCCTCTCCAGAGGTCGAAGCGAGATCCTCGCGTCAACGTAACAACGGTGTCTGACAAGAGGTCGGGTATGCCGACGACTGCCGACCACCGCCGTGATCCGGACTCGGAACAGGTCCTGGGTGTGTTGTCCCGGCACGTTGGTGACACACGTACCGGGACAACACACCCAGGGCGAGAAGGTCCGCCCTACCGCGCTGATGAGGTTCTGCGCGTCGGCGCCGTACACGGCGGACTCCCGAAGCGTGTCCCAGACGCGCAGGTAGGAGGTCACGTTGTCGGCATCGTCCAACCACAGCTCCGCATGCCAGTCCTCGGCGATCACGAGCCGATCGTCCAGAATCCAGAAGCCACTGGCAGCAGGGATCTTGAGCGGGGCACCGAGCGGAACAACCCCCAGCTCCACGGTGTCCATGCCTATGACACCCAGAAGTCGATCGAGTTGTCCCGCCAGGACGGATGGAGGGCAGATCTGGGCGTGGAGGGCCGCCTCCCATACCAAGGCGCGCAGCTTCCGGTCAGCTTCGTACAGCCACTCCTGGCGCTGCATCCGAGCACGGACTGCGGCGTCCGTGTCACGGACCGTTCCGCTCGTCAGCGCGTGTCAGGCAACGTCGGCACCGAGCCGTACGGCGAACTCGGTATGGGGCGACGCCCCGTACGTCGCGGCATCGCGGACCTGGCAGTACCGCAGGACTTCGGCAGGCTCCGTGATGACCTCCACCTCATGGAAGACGTCCGCGTCGTCGAAGCGCAGCACGGCCACCAATCGACTGTCGAAGATCCAGAAATCTTCAGCGGGCAGCCGGAGCCGCTCCGCGTCTTCGCGCCACAGATTCCGCACGTCCTCGCCCGTGGCCGCGTTGCACGTCGAGTAGCCGAGCAGGAACCGCTGCCCTTCGGTCGGTGGACTGTCAACGACGCGCACGCGCCCCACATACTTTCCGTCGGCTGTCTGGCGACGGACGTTCGTGCACCACTCGCTGTCGAGGTCACACGGCACCGTGCCGGTCGCCAGGAACTCCGCATACGCGGGATCCTCCCGGTCCGACGCGTAGCCCCGCCGGGTCTCCAGATGCCAGGCCGAGTGCTCGAAGGTCTCGAAGAGACGGCCGAATTCTTCCAGGCCGATCAGCGCAGGCACGGGGACGACCTCCTTGGGGCCGTGATGGACGAGAAGTTCACGCGGCACCACGACCGCGGCGTCGCCAGGCCCGAGGTGCTGGAGTTGAACGACGTCCTCGGGGTCGGTGAGCGGCTTTCCCTGGACGACGATCTCACCGGAGTCGAGATCTTCGTGCACAGCGGGACAGCCACCGTTCTTGCTGTCGGTGCCGTTGAAGCGGAGTCGTCGTGCCACGGCCGCCTCCTGATGGTGTGTGGCCCTGTTGCCACCAGCATCACCGACTCTGCCGCACCCGCACCACAACCATGCCGCCTTGCGCAGGACCACACGAGAACATTGAGCTGGAACAGCGGAACATTCGAGAACATCGCATCACGACCCGTAACTCCCGCTCTCTACCGCCCTGTTCATGCTCACACCGCGCCGCACGAACGGCATCGCACCAATGTCCCCGGAATACGCCGTCGCCCTCCGGCAGAGGCCGGACATGCCGATGAGCCCGCGCGAGCTCCGCGCGGGCCCATCTCGTACACGTACCGCCGAAACACCTACGCCCAGGTGATCAGCCGCTTCGGCTGCTCCAGGATCGCGGCGACATCCGCCAGGACCTTGGAGCCGAGCTCGCCGTCGACCAGGCGGTGGTCGAACGACAGGGCCAGCGTCGTGACCTGACGGGGCTTCACCTTGCCCTTGTGGACCCACGGCTGGAGCTTGATGGCCCCGACCGCGAGGATCGCGGACTCGCCCGGGTTGAGGATCGGCGTACCCGTGTCGACGCCGAAGACACCGACGTTGGTGATCGTCACCGTGCCGCCCGCCATGGCCGCCGGTGACGTCCTGCCCTCACGTGCCGTGGAGACCAGCTCGCCCAGCGCCGCGGCGAGCTCAGGCAGGGTCTTGTCGTGCGCGTCCTTGATGTTCGGCACGATCAGGCCGCGCGGGGTGGCTGCGGCGATGCCCAGGTTGACGTAGTGCTTGCGCACGATCTCCTGGTTCGCCTCGTCCCAGGCGGAGTTGACGTCCGGGTTGCGCCTGATCGCGACGAGGAGCGCCTTCGCGATGATCAGGAGAGGGTTGACCCGGGCCCCCGCCATCTCCTTGTCTTCCTTGAGCTCCGCCACCAGCTTCATCGTGCGCGTCACGTCGACGGTCACGAACTCCGTGACATGCGGCGCCGTGAAGGCGCTGTCGACCATCGCCTGAGCGATGGCCTTCCGTACGCCCTTGACCGGGATGCGGGTCTCGCGCACGCCGGCAGCGGCGGAAGCCGGCGCCTCGGCGGCGGGGACCGGGGCGGCCTCCACCGCGACGGACGCCGGGATCTGGGCCGGTACGGGCGTGGCCGCCGCGTGCACGTCCGCGCGGGTGATGATCCCGCCGTCGCCGGTCGGGACGACCGACGCCAGGTCGATACCCAGGTCCTTGGCCAGCTTGCGCACCGGCGGCTTGGCGAGCGGCCGGCTCTCCCGGACGACCACGGGGCCGTGGCCGTTCATCTCCACCTGGATCGCCGTCACCGCGACGGAAGCCGCCGCCTCCGCACCCTTGCGGGCGCGCCGCTTCGTGGAGGTCTCGGCAACGCCGTACCCCACCAGGACGGGCTGACGGCCCTTGGGAGCCTCGGGCTCCGGTTCCGCGGCCGGCTCGGGAGCCGGGGCCGGGGCCGGGGCCGCGTCGGCGCCGCCCGGTGCCACGTCGACCGCGATGATCACCTGGCCGACGTCGACGGTCGTGCCCTCGGGGAAGCGCAGTTCGTGCACCACCCCGTCGAACGGGACCGGCAGCTCGACGGCCGCCTTCGCCGTCTCGACCTCGCACACCACCTGGCCGTCGGTGACGGTGTCACCGGGCTGTACGTACCACTTGAGGATCTCGGCCTCGGTCAGCCCCTCGCCCACGTCGGGCATCTTGAACTCACGGAAGCGAGCAGCGTTGGAAGTGTCGGTCATCGTTGTCACGCCCCAGTCCTCAGTACGCCAGCGAGCGGTCGACGGCGTCGAGCACACGGTCCAGACCCGGCAGGTACTCGTCCTCCAGCCGCGCCGGCGGGTACGGGGCGTGGTAGCCGCCGACCCTCAGCACCGGTGCCTCCAGATGGTAGAAGCAGCGCTCGGTGATCCGGGCGGCGATCTCGGCCCCGGAGCCGTAGAACACCGGTGCCTCGTGGACGACGACGAGCCGGCCGGTCTTCTCGACCGAGGTCTGGATGGTGTCGAAGTCGATCGGGGACATCGAGCGCAGGTCCAGGACCTCGATCGACTTGCCCTCCTCCTGGGCGGCCCCGGCCGCCTCCAGGCAGACCTTCACCATCGGGCCGTACGCGACGAGCGTGAGGTCGGAGCCCGTACGCGCCACCGCGGCCCGGTGCAGCGGGCCGGGAATGGAGTCGGTCTCGACCTCGCCCTTGTCCCAGTAGCGGCGCTTCGGCTCGAAGAAGATGACCGGGTCGTCGCTCTGGACGGCCTGCTGCATCATCCAGTAGGCATCGCTCGCGTTCGAGGGCGACACCACCTTCAGGCCGGCGACGTGCGCGAACAGGGCCTCGGGGGACTCGCTGTGGTGCTCGACGGCGCCGATGCCGCCGCCGTACGGGATCCGCACGACGACCGGCATCTTGATCTTGCCGAGCGCCCGGGCGTGCATCTTCGCGAGCTGCGTGACGATCTGGTCGTACGCCGGGAAGACGAAGCCGTCGAACTGGATCTCCACGATCGGCCGGTAGCCGCGCAGGGCCAGGCCGATCGCCGTACCGACGATGCCGGACTCGGCGAGCGGGGTGTCGATGACCCGGTCCTCGCCGAAGTCCTTCTGGAGCCCGTCGGTGATCCGGAAGACCCCGCCCAGCTTGCCGACGTCCTCACCCATGATGAGGACCTTGGGGTCGGTGTCGAGGGCCTTGCGCAGGGACTCGTTGAGCGCCTTCGCGAGGGACATCTTTTCCATGGCCATGGCTAGTTGCCCTCCTCGGCGAACGATGCCTGGTAGGCGGCGAACTGGGCGCGCTCCTCGTCGACGAGCGGGCTCCCGTCGGCGTAGACGTGGTCGAAGATCGCCATCCGGTCCGGATCGGGCATCGCCCGTACCGCTTCACGCACCCGCTTGCCGAGGGCCTCGCTCTCCTCCTCCAGCGCGGTGAAGAACGCCTCGTCGGCGGCGTCCTGCTTCTCCAGGTACGTGCGCAGCCGCAGGATCGGGTCCTTGGCCTCCCACGCGACCCGCTCCTCGTCCGCCCGGTACTTCGTCGGGTCGTCGGAGGTGGTGTGCGCGCCCATGCGGTACGTGAACGCCTCGACGAGCGTGGGCCCTTCCCCCCGGCGGGCCCGCTCCAGTGCCGACCTGGTGACGGCCAGGCAGGCGAGTACGTCGTTGCCGTCGACCCGGATGCCGGGGAAGCCGAAGCCCTGCGCGCGCTGGTAGAGCGGGACGCGGGTCTGCTTCTCGGTCGGCTCGGAGATCGCCCACTGGTTGTTCTGGCAGAAGAAGACGACCGGGGCGTTGTAGACCGCGGAGAAGGTGAAGGACTCGGCGACGTCTCCCTGGCTGGAGGCGCCGTCGCCGAAGTACGCGATCACGGCCGAGTCCGCGCCGTCCTTGGCGACGCCCATGGCGTAGCCGGTGGCGTGCAGGGTCTGCGAGCCGATGACGATCGTGTACAGGTGGAAGTTGTTGCTGTTCGGATCCCAGCCGCCGTGGTTCACACCGCGGAACATTCCGAGCAGATTGGTCGGGTCGACACCCCGGCACCAGGCGACGCCGTGTTCGCGGTAGGTCGGGAAGACGTAGTCGTCGTCGCGCAGGGCCCGTCCGGAGCCGATCTGGGCGGCCTCCTGGCCGAGCAGCGAGGCCCACAGGCCCAGCTCGCCCTGACGCTGGAGTGCGGTGGCCTCGGCGTCGAAGCGGCGGGTCAGGACCATGTCCCGGTACAGACCGCGCAGCTCTTCGGCGGTCAGATCGATCTGGAAGTCCGGATGCTCCACCCGCTCGCCCTCGGGCGTCAGCAGCTGTACGAGCTCGGGCTCGGAACTCTGCGGCGTCCTGGCGGACGTCTTAGCGGGCGTCTTCACGGCGCTGGTCCGCTTGCTGCTGCGTCGCGGTTTGCGCGCGGCAGTGCTCTCCACGGTCACGTGCGTGCTCCTCCGTCGGTCCGGCCCCCGGGGTCTGCCGGGAAGCCAGTGCGGCTCGCCTGTGTCCGTACCCGTGCACGGGGTGGGTGCCGCTCGGTCCGGGAACAGGCGTGACAGGTGCCCCGGCGAGCGCCCTGCCGAAAGCACGTTACCCAGTAGGCCGCATAACTGCGAAACCCTATCTGACCTGCGATTTTGCTTGGATTTCCAAGTAAATCGAAAAAGTCGGGAACTCTCGCTGGTCACAGCACTGGGAACAGCCTTGCAGGCCGCCGGAACAACGGCACGTTATCCCGCCGTTCGGCGGCAGGGAAGGGGCGAGTGTGTGAGACTGCGTTTTGTGCGCGAACAAGGAAAAATCACCGTTTTTCTGCTGGACGATCATGAAGTCGTCCGGCGCGGAGTCCATGAATTGCTCTCCGTCGAGGACGACATCGAGGTCGTCGGCGAGGCGGGCACGGCGGCGGACGCACTGGCACGCATTCCCGCGACACGGCCCGATGTGGCGGTGCTCGACGTGCGGCTGCCGGACGGGAGCGGGGTGGAGGTCTGCCGGGAGATCCGTTCCGCGGACGAGAACATCAAATGCCTGATGCTGACCTCGTACGCCGATGACGAGGCGCTCTTCGACGCGATCATGGCAGGCGCGTCGGGATATGTACTGAAGGCGATCCGCGGCAACGAACTGCTGAACGCGGTACGGGACGTGGCAGCCGGGAAGTCGCTGCTGGACCCGGTGGCGACCGCCCGCGTGCTGGAGCGGCTGCGCGACGGGAAGAAGGCCCGCGGTGACGAGAAGCTCGCCGGCCTCACCGACCAGGAACGCAAGATCCTCGATCTGATCGGCGAGGGACTGACGAACCGGGTGATCGGCGAACGTCTGCACCTCGCCGAGAAGACGATCAAGAATTATGTCTCCAGCCTGCTCTCCAAGCTGGGCATGGAACGACGCGCGCAGGCAGCCGCGTACGTGGCCAGGCTCCAGGCGGAGAAGGACTGACCGCCGCGGAAAGGGTCGACCGGGGCAGCCGGGACGGGGGCAGCCACGACAGACCGACCGGGACAGGTCAGCCACGACAGACCGGCCGGACAGGCCGACCGGAACAGGTCAGCCGGAACAGGTCAGCCGGGACAGGTCAGCCGGGACAGGTCGACCGCAGCAGAAGGATCCCGGCGCCCGCGGTCCTCGGTGGTCTTCGGGACTTTGGTCCCGGACCGCCCGGGGCCGCAGCCTCTGTCCGCGGCCGTCCCGGTGCGGTTCAGTGAAGGACATGCCCCTTGAGGAACTCCATGCGATCGAACTGATCGGCCGCGTACCGTACGGCCGGTTGGCGACGAGCATGCGGGCCCTGCCGATACTGGCGGTGGCCCGCCACATCGTGGTCGACGGCCGCGTCGTCCTGCGGATGCACGAGGGCCTCGGCTACCACGAGGCCTGCGACGGCACGGTCGTCGCGTACGGGGCGGACAACTTCAACAGCGCGCCCGCGGGGGACGACGGCGCGCTGTGGTCGGTGCAGTTCACCGGCCCCGCCGAGATCGTCCGCCCGACGCCCGAACAGCAGGAGCGCTTCGGTCCCGCCCCCGCACAGGTGAACGGGGAGCCGTTCACCCCGGCCTACCTCGGCGTCGACCCGCACTTCGTCTCCCTGCACACTCTGGGCTTTCACGCAAGTGAACCGATCCGCCACACAGCGTGATCTAACATCTGGTGAGTGCCGCGCTCATCTGTAACCCTTCCGTCTGCTCCGTCGGCCGGCGAGCTGCTCCGCTCACCCCTGCCCCGTACGTCCGCGCCCCGTAAGCCCGTACCTCGTCCCCCCGTGCCCCGTCCGCCCGTGCCTCCGGTGGACGAGGTGCTGCGCCGCTATCCGGACGCCGGTGAGCCCCTCACCTGCAAACCCGTCACCCAGGGCCTGCTCAACCACGGCTATCGCGTCTCCACCACCCGCGGATCCTTCTTCCTCAAGCACCACCTCGACGATTCCACCGGTGACCGCGCCACGATCGTCCGCCAGCACCGAGCCACCCAGCGGCTGCAGTCACTCGGAGTGCCCGTCGCCCCACCCGTGAAGGACACCGAGGGCGACACGGTCACGGAGATCGGCGGCCGGTGCTACGCCCTCCACCCCTGGGTCGACGGACTGCACAGGGTCGGCGCCCAGCTCACCACCGCCCAGTCGCGGCGGCTCGGAGCGCTGCTCGGGGCCGTGCACACCGGGCTCGAACAGGTCATGGAGGCGGCCACGGGGCCCACGGGTCCGACGGTCGGCTGCCGCAGCCCCGACCCGGCCGACACCTTCGCGCTCATCGACGACCTGCTGGCAGCCGCGCGCGGACGCCACCCCCGGGACTCCTTCGACGAGCTGGCGGAGCACCGCCTCCTGGAACGGCGCACCCTGCTGGAACAGCACGCCGACCGCAGGCCGCCCACCCCCGACATCCCGGCCACCAGCTGGGTGCACGGCGACTTCCACCCGCTGAACGTCCTCTACCGGGGCACGGACCCGGTCGCGATCCTCGACTGGGACCGGCTGGGGATCCAGCCGCGCGCGGAGGAGGCGGTCCGGGCAGCGGCGATCTTCTTCGTACAGCCGGCCGGAAAGCTGGAGCTGGAGAAGGTGCGGGCGTACGCCGGGGCATACCGGCGGGCGGCCGGGGCGGGGGCGGCGGAACTGGCCGCCGCGGTGCACCGGGTGTGGTGGGAGCGGCTCAACGACTTCTGGATACTGCGCTGGCGGTACTGCCTGCACGACCGAAGGGCCGACCCGCAGTTCCCTGCGGTGTCGGCCCTGGCGGTCTGGTGGACGCGCGAGTACGAGGCGGTGCGCGAGGCGTTCACGGGGTGAGCCCACCCCGTGAACGACGCGCGGACGTGCTGCCGGTCTACGGGGTGGTGCTGCCCGCGGTGGTGCCGGCCACGGTGGTACCCGCAGCGGTTCCGGACGTGCCCGTGCCGCCCTCGGCCGTGCCACCGCCGTTGTCGGACGTACCCGTGCCGCCGTCGGCCGTGCCACCGCCACCGTTGTCGGACGTGCCCGTCCCACCGTCGGCCGTGCCACCGCCGCCGCTGTCGGACGTGCCGGTGCCGCCGTCGTTGCTGCCGCCCGTGGCGGGTGTGGAGGGCTCCGTCGGCGGGGACTCGTACGACTCGCTCGGGGTGGCCGACGGGGAGTACGACTGCTGCGGCGGCGAGTTCTGCTGGCTGCCGGAGGAGTTCCCCGGCGACTGGGTCTCCTGGCTCTGCTCGTCGCTCGGCGAGGACGAACTCTTCGACGGTTCCGGCGAGCTGGAGGTCGAGGCAGGCGGTGTCTTGTGCTGATTGCTGTTGTCGTTGGCCGCGTTGACGGCGATGGCGACACCCGCCCCGATCGCGATCAGTGCGAGCACGATGAACAGCCACAGCTTGCCGCGGCCGCCACCGCCGTGGTGTCCGCCCTCGTAGCCGCCGTCGTCGGGGTTCATCGGCGGCAGGATCGGACCCTGCGAGGTGTCCCCGTGCTGCGGGTGGCCCATCGCCATCGTGCCCCCGGCGACGCCCATGGCCGGAGTGTGCGCGCCCTCGTGCATCGCGACCGGGCCGGTGTTCCACGTACCCGTGTGGCCGCCCTGCATCTGAAGCATCTGCAAGCCGTACTGGACGAGGCCGCGCATCTCCTCGGCGCTCTGGAACCGGTCGTCCGGGTCCTTCGCGAGCGAGCGCATGACCAGCCCGTCCAGCTCCGGCGGCACCGCGCCGAGCACCTCGGACGGCGGGACCGGGATGTCCTGCACATGCTGATACACCACGGAGAGCGGCGTCTCCCCCGTGAACGGGGGCTGCAGTGCCAGGAGTTCGTACAGCAGGCAGCCGGTGGCGTAGAGGTCGGAGCGGTGGTCGACGGCCTTGCCGAGCGCCTGCTCGGGGGAGAGGTACTGCGGCGTGCCCATGACCATGCCGGTCTGCGTCATCGTCGACTGCGCGCCGTGCAACGCACGGGCGATGCCGAAGTCCATCACCTTCACCGCGCCCGAGTGCGTGATGATCACGTTGGCGGGCTTGATGTCACGGTGCACGATGCCGTGCTGGTGCGAGTACGCGAGGGCTTCCAGCACCCCCGAGACGATGATCAGTGCCTGTTCGGGCGGCGGCGCCTCGGCATTGAGCAGAAGGTCGCGGATGGTGCGGCCCTCGACGAGCTCCATCACGATGTACGGGACGGTCTGGCCGCCCACGACATCCTCGCCGGAGTCGTACACGGCGACGATCGCGTGGTGGTTGAGGCCCGCGACCGACTGGGCCTCGCGCGTGAACCGCGCCTTGGAGACCGGGTCCTCGGCAAGGTCGGAACGCAGGAGCTTCACCGCGACCGTACGTCCCAGCCGGACGTCCTCGGCGGCGAAGACCTCCGCCATGCCGCCCCGGCCGAGCCGGTGGGTCATCCGGTAACGGCCGTCACCGACGACACCGCCGATGCCCCAGGAGTCGGTGCCATCCGAGAATCCGCCGCCGTTTGCTTCGGAATCGGGTGCCATCAGTCCTCGCCGTCGTATCTGTACGCGCGTCCGCGGGTTCTCACGGTGTCTAGCTGCATTGCCACGTCACGCTACAGCCTCCGCCCGGCACACCGTCTTCGAGAGGGACCGGTCATCCAATCGGCCGGCGCGCCGTCCGCGCAAATTCCATGCGGTTCCTGTAACGCTTCCGAGACGCTTCTTGTGTGTAGGGTCACGGAACGGGCACCTGGCTTGACGTGTCGTACCCCTCGGGCAGACTTGGCCCGTCAAAGGGATCACGCGTCAGTCGCGCGCCGAGGGGGAAGCAAGTCATGAGCCAGGACGGCGCACACGGCGCTCAGGGTCGCTATGCGGGCGGTTCGATCGCCGGCGGCCGGTACCAGCTGCGCGACCTGCTCGGCGAAGGCGGGATGGCGTCCGTATATCTGGCCTACGACTCCGCGCTGGACCGCCAGGTCGCGATCAAGACGCTGCACACGGAGCTGGGTCGCGAGCAGTCCTTCCGCGAACGGTTCCGGCGCGAGGCACAGGCCGTCGCCAAACTGCAGCACACCAACATCGTCTCGGTCTTCGACACCGGCGAGGACGAGCTCGGTGGCGCGCTGATGCCGTACATCGTCATGGAGTACGTCGAGGGGCAGCCGCTCGGCTCCGTGCTCCAGGCGGACATCCAGAGCTACGGCGCGATGCCGGCCGACAAGGCACTCAAGGTGACGGCCGACGTGCTGGCCGCGCTGGACACCAGCCACGAGATGGGCCTGGTCCACCGCGACATCAAGCCCGGCAACGTGATGGTGACCAAGCGCGGTGTCGTGAAGGTCATGGACTTCGGCATCGCCCGCGCCATGCAGTCGGGCGTCACCTCCATGACGCAGACCGGCATGGTCGTCGGCACCCCGCAGTACCTCTCCCCCGAGCAGGCCCTGGGCCGCGGGGTGGACGCGCGCTCCGACCTGTACTCGGTCGGCATCATGCTCTTCCAGCTGCTGACCGGGCGCATCCCGTTCGACGCGGACTCGCCGCTCGCCATCGCGTACGCGCACGTCCAGGAGGAGCCGATCGCGCCCTCCACCATCAACCGGTCGATCACACCGGCGATGGACGCGCTCGTCGCCCGCGCGCTGAAGAAGAACCCGAACGAGCGCTTCCCCAGCGCCGCGGCGATGCAGGACGAGATCGCACGCGTGCTGCACGCGAGCGGGCAGACGGGCGCCCCGGCGATCGTGTCGGGCGGCGTCCCGTCGAACAGCGGCTCGGGCGTCGGCTCGGCGGTCTTCCCGCCGGTCGACCAGTCCACCCCGGCACCACAGAGCGTCCAGACGCCCTACCAGCCGGGCCCGTACCAGTCCGGCGCACAGCCGGGGCCGTACGGTACGCCGACCCCGGCGCCCGCACCGTCGTACGGCTATCCGCAGCAGGCGCCGACGTACCAGAGCCCGGCCGCGATGTCTCCGATGTCTCCGATGCAGCAGACCCCACCGCCGTACACGATCGCGCCGCAGTCGCACACCGGCTCCGGCGGAGACGGCTCCAAGCGGAACATGCCGGTGATCGTGGGATCGATCGTGGTCGCACTGATCGCCATCGGCGGGCTGATCACGGTCCTCTCACTGAAGGACGACTCGGGTTCGGGCGACAACAACACCGCGAACGAATCGCCGTCCGCGAGCGAACACAAGGATCCGGAGCGGAACCGGACGATGAAGACCGAGGCATGCACGGACGCCTTGGAGGACAACGACGACCCGAACAAGGTCGACGCGCCGAGCTTCATGTACAAGGACATCCTCTCCGCGAAGGCTTGCGCGGACGCGGCGGGCTGGACCATCAAGCAGATCAAGGTCCCGGGGAACGCCTACGCGGAGGACCAGATCATCGACCAGTTCCCCACGCCGGGGACGGCCGTGGCCAAGACCGGCGCCCACTTCGAGCTGCGCATAGCGACCGGCGACCCGGCCTGAGGTGACGGCGGGGCGGACCACGGGCGCACGGAAGACCGGTGGGTGCACGGAGTGACGGCTCGGTGAGACCCGTGCGCGTGCGGGCGGGTTCGTACGCGTGCGGGCGGGTTCGTACGCGTGCGGGCGGGTTCGTACGCGTGCGGGCGGGTTCGTACGCGTGCGGGCGGGTTCGTACGCGTGCGGGCAGCGCCTCCGAACATCCCGTATATCCGAAATGCTGGACATATCGTCACATGTGACGCTGACCTCATGGCTCAAGGACTTCTTCCCGCACGGTCCACGAGGTGCGTGGCCTGTCTCATATTGACGGCGGGCGCGGCGCTGGGAGGCACCACCGGCACAGCGCACGCGGACCGGCGGACCCCCGGCGGGACACCGGGCACGGTCAGTGCCCCGGCGACTCCGCCCACGACCGCGTCGGCCGGACCTTCCGACCCGCCTTCCACCCCCGGTGCCGAACCGTCGGACACGGGGTCGGCCACTCCTTCGGCCGAATCGTCGGCCACGCCGACAGATGCTCCCTCGGGCGGCAGCTCGGCCACTCCCCCGGACGACAGCTCGGCCGCCCCCGCACCCCCGGCGCCCCGTCCGCCGTCCTCCACGGCCTCCGGTTCCCCCTCGGCCTCGCCCTCCTCCAGCACCCCCTCCACTCCCTCCCCCGCGGACGACGAGGCACCTCCCGAAGCGCAGCCTCCGCTCGCCGGGCACGAGGCCGGGGAAGGGCGGCCTCGGCCGGGGCGCGAACTGCCGCCGCAGGAGCTCACACCCGATGACAGCGCGTTCGACGAGCCCGACGCGTGGCCCGCGGCAACCGATCCGGGACCGGTGATCGCCGTGACACCGGAGGCGAGCACGTCCCCCGAGCCCGGCCGACTCGCCCCCCAGGCCCTCGACGGACCGACCCGGGAGCGGGTGCAGCGGGTCTCGCTGGGCGCCGGAATCGCACTGATAGGACTGGGTCTGGGCTTCCTGGCGCTCCGCCTGCGCCGTCCGAACTGACCCAGACCCCGCCACCACCCCGCCACCACCCCGTCCACCGGCCCACACCGCGCACACACCCGCATCCACACCTGGGACAAGGGGCTTGCGTCCGGCAACATACTCGGTATACATACTCAGTATGTCGATCCGTCATGGGCTGCTGGCCCTGCTGGAGCGGGGGCCCAGATACGGCTCCCAACTCCGTACCGAATTCGAGTCGCGCACCGGCTCCACCTGGCCGCTCAACGTCGGCCAGGTCTACACGACGCTGAGCCGGCTGGAGCGCGACGGCCTGGTCGTGCAGGACGGCGAGGACGATCAGGGACACGCCCTCTACGCCATCACCGACGACGGCCGCACCGAACTGCGGAGCTGGTACGAAACGCCGGTCGACCGCAGCAGCCCGCCCCGCGACGAGCTGGCCATCAAGCTCGCCATGGCGGTCGGCGCGCCCGGCGTCGACATCCGGGCCGTCATCCAGTCCCAGCGCCACCACACCGTGAAGGCGATGCAGGACTACACCCGCCTCAAGGCGCAGGCCCTCGCCGACGTCCCGGCCAACCGAGACGAGGTCGCCTGGCTGCTCGTGGTGGAGCAGCTGATCTTCCAGGCGGAGGCCGAAGCCCGCTGGCTGGACCACTGCGAGTCCCGGCTGGTCCGCCTCGCCGAGGCCGCCTCCAGGGAGCCGGAGCCGGAGGTTCGTACGGCCGGCCGCGCCCCGGCCCGCACCCCGGCCCGCGCCTCCCGCCCACGCAGCGGGCGCTGACCAGGGACCGCCCGTCCGCAGACCGCTCATCAGCAGGCACCGGCGCCGATGGCCCACCACCGACTGCCGACCGCTTCGGCCACACCTGCCACCGACCACCTCGGCCGCATCTACCGCCGACCGCCTAGGCCGCATCTACCGCCGACCGCTTAGGCCGCACCGGCCTCGGCGTCAACGACCGCCGCAGCATCAACAGCCGCCCCATTCACCGCGACCGCCACAGTCTCAACGACCACCGCGGCATCAACGACCGCCCCGTCGAGTCGTCGGTCTCACACGATCCGTTCCAAGGGGGAACCTCCCGTCATGTCCTCGCGCGCACCCTCCCGTTCCGCGTCCTCGTCAGGTCCGCCGCTGCCGGTCGACGCTCCGGTGCTCGAACTCCGGGCACTCATCCGGACCCACGGCGTCGGCGTCGCCGAGGTACATGCCCTGCGCGGTATCAACCTCTCCGTGCACGCCGGTGAACTCGTCGCCGTGATGGGCCCCTCCGGCTCCGGCAAGTCCACGCTGCTGACCCTCGCCGGCGGCCTCGACACCCCGTCCGGCGGCCAGGTCGTCATCGAGGGCCAGGACATCGCCGGCCTCGGCCGCAAGGGCGTCGCCGCTCTGCGCCGTCGCAGCGTCGGCTACGTGTTCCAGGACTACAACCTGATACCGGCGCTCACCGCCGCCGAGAACATCGCCCTGCCGCGCGAGCTCGACGGGGTCTCCGTACGCAAGGCCCGCAAGGAGGCGCGGGCGGCGCTGGAGGAACTGGGCCTCCTGGAAACCGCCGACCGGTTCCCGGACGAGATGTCCGGCGGCCAGCAACAACGCGTCGCGATCGCCCGCGCGCTGGTGGGGGACCGGCGCCTGGTGCTCGCCGACGAACCGACCGGAGCACTCGACTCCGAGACCGGCGAGGCCGTGCTCGCGCTCCTGCGCAACCGATGTGACCAGGGTGCGGCCGCCGTGATGGTGACGCATGAGCCGCGGTACGCCGCCTGGGCGGACCGGGTCGTGTTCCTCCGGGACGGTTCGATCGTCGACCAGACGCTCTCCGCGGGCGCCGACTCGCTGCTGGCTGCCGAGGGAGCCAGGTGAGCGTCTTCACGGGCTGGCGCGCCTCCCTCCGCATGGCCAGGCGCGACGCGATGCGCGCCAAGGGCCGCAGCGCTCTGGTCGTCGCGATGATCGCCGTGCCGGTGCTCGGCGTCACGGCACTCGATGTGACGTACCACAGCGTGACGCCGACCACCGCCGAGCGACTGACCAGCGTGATGGGCTCCGCCGACGCGCTGTTCAGCGATGAGACGATGGGCCCGATCAATCAACTCCCCGACGGGGACGCGTACAGAGGCGTCGACGACGTACCGCCCGCGGAAGGCGGCAGCCCGGTCGACGTCAGCACGACGTTCCCCCGAGGTTCGCGGGCGATCAGCATCCAGTCCGTCCCGGTGAGCGTCACCACCCGGTACGGCGTCACGAACACCGATGTCGTCGAGATCCGGACGTCGGACGGACTGGCCCGCGGCAAGATCGACCTCGTCCGCGGCGCCCACCCGCACGGCAAGGGCGAAATGGCCGCCACCGAGCCGTTCCTGAAGGCGACCGGGCTGCACGTCGGGTCGACCACCACCGTGCGCAACTCCGGGCGGACCTACACGATCACCGGTGTGGTCGAGCTGCCCGACGCGCTGAAGACCACCTCGCTCTACGCCGACCCGGGTGCGGTCATCGCACCGTGGCAAGCCCTGGCCGACCACGACGAGAAGGTGCTTCCACCGAACGCCGGATCCACGACATGGCTGGTCAAAGGCCCCGAAGGGGTCGGCATCACATGGCCGCACATCCTGGAGGCCAACAAGGCGGGCATCCTCGTGAAGTCCCGGCAGGTCGTTCTCGACCCGCCGCCGGACTCCGAGGTCCCGCGGTCCGACATGATCCGGGGCTGGACCGGCAGCGGATCCGACGAGGTCAGCATCGCCCTCGTCACGGTGGTCGCCATGGCGGTCCTGGAGATCGTGCTGCTCGCCGGACCGGCCTTCGCGGTCGGTGCCCGACGCTCCCGTCGCCAGCTCGGCCTTCTCGGCACCTGCGGCGGGGACCGGCGCCATGTCAGAGCCGTGGTGCTCGGCGGCGGTCTGGTGCTCGGCGGCATCGGAGCGGTGGCGGGGGTGGTGGCCGGCCTCGGGCTCACCGCGGCTTTCCGGCCCGTGATCGAGAACTGGGCCGGCAACCGGTTCGGCTCGCTCTCGACGCCACCGCTGGAGTTGCTGCTCATTGCCGTGATCGGCCTGGTCACGGGCGTGCTGGCAGCGTTCGCCCCGGCAGTCGTGGCCAGTCGGCAGTCCGTACTGGAGTCGCTCACCGGTCGACGCGGCGTCCGCCGTTCCTCACGGGTGCTGCCCGTCCTCGGGGCGTGTGTGCTGGCGCTCGGCGCCGCGATCGCCCTGTACGGCGGCACCAGTGGAGAGGCGGCGCTGGTCGTCGGCGGCTCGATCGTCGCCGAACTCGGACTGCTCGCCTGTATCCCGGTGATCGTCGGCTTCCTCGGGCGGCTCGGCAGAAGGCTGCCTCTCTCGCCCCGGATGGCACTGCGGGACGCCGCCCGCAACCGCGGTCGCACCGCTCCCGCCGTCGCCGCGGTGATGGCGGCCGTCGCGGGATCGGTGGCCATCGCCACGTACATGTCCAGCCAGGCGGCCGAGCAGGAGTTCAGCCGGGTTCCCTGGCTCACCCAGGGAACCATCGTCATCAACGCCTACGGCGAGAAAGCGGCGAATCGCCTCCCGCTGGCCCGGACAGCGGTGGAGCGGGACATGGCCGTCACCAGCGGGCACGCGGACATCCGGCGCGTCTGGGCAGGCAGCGACTGCAACACCTACGAAGAGGGGCACTGCGGATCACTGGAACTGGTCAGACCGGCGGGCAAGGACCGCAGCTGCCCGCTCACCGGCAAGGGCGCCAAGGAACTCGCCGCGCGGCTCTCCGCCGACGAGCACCGGAATCTGATGCGTTCCCCCGCCTGCCTCACCAAGCTGATGGCGTCGGGCGTCTTCGACGCCGGCGAGAGCAACATCCTCGTCGCGGA
Organism: Streptomyces sp. NPDC058051; assembly: GCF_042885475.1. Lineage (NCBI taxonomy): Bacteria > Bacillati > Actinomycetota > Actinomycetes > Kitasatosporales > Streptomycetaceae > Streptomyces > Streptomyces sp. NPDC058051. The sequence goes on along the minus strand of NZ_JBHVRW010000015.1, from coordinate 163,065 downwards.
CGCGGCCCTGCTGGACACGTATGTGAAGCTCCATGACCCCGCAGCCGCCAAGGCACTGGCCGCGGGCACACCGGTACTGCTCAACCCGGTGTACGCGAAGAACGGCGAGATCACCCTCAAGACCGTCCACCAGTACAGCGAGGAGGACAAGGAGTACGGAAAGCCGCACCCGGGCAAGGCGCGGCCCGTCTTCGACAAGCTGAAGGTGTACGTGGCCCCGGCGAAGTACGCCGCCACCCCCGGAATCCGCCTGATCCTTCCGGAGAGCACCGCGGAGCGGCTCGGCCTGCACACCAGAGCGTCCGGAAGCGTCTACACGGTCGCCCATACGCCGACGGCCGCCGAGGAGCAGCGGGTCTCCGGCGCCCTTGAGCAGGCCGGCGGCGGCATGTACGTGCAGTTCGACTACGGCTCCGGCGAAGAGACGGACGTCATACTGCTGATCCTGACCCTGTTCGCCGGCACAGTGACCCTGGGCGCCGCCGCGATCACCACGGGCCTCGCCAAGGCGGACGCGGAAGCCGATCTCAACACACTCAGCGCGGTGGGTGCGTCTCCGGGCGTGCGGCGGAAGCTGTCGGGCTTCCAGTGCGTGGTGGTGGCGCTCATGGGGGTGGGGCTCGGCACCTTGGCAGGCCTCGTGCCCGCAGTGGCGTTGCGCCTCATCGACCTGCGGGAGGCACTGAAGTCGATGCGGATCGATCCCACGCACTCGGCGTACACGCCGATCGTGCTGCCCTGGACGACCATCGGTCTGCTCGTCGTGTGCGTTCCGCTGCTGGCCGGGCTGCTCGCGACGGCGCTCGCACGGTCACGCCCGGGGGCTGTGCGGCGGACCGGATGATGACGCGGGCGGTGCGGTCACTCGACTGACCGGCTGATTCGGTGCCCCCGAGAACGGTGGATCAACCGTTACCGGGGGCACCACCGTGTTGTGCGGCAGGTGTGCGAGACAATGACGCCATGGAGATGCCGAGGAATGAACGGTCGCAGGAGCACCCCCAAGTCCTCGTAGTGGGGCAGGACGGCATGGCGATCGGCGGCGGTGGAACTGACGACGAGTCGCGTGAGGTCCCGGTGACGGAGATGGTCGAACAGCCCGCGAAGGTCATGCGCATCGGCAGCATGATCAAGCAACTCCTGGAGGAGGTCAGGGCAGCTCCTCTCGACGAGGCGAGCCGGGTCCGGCTCAAGGAGATCCACGCCAGCTCCGTGAAGGAGCTGGAGGACGGCCTCGCGCCGGAGCTGGTGGAGGAGCTGGAGCGGCTCTCCTTGCCGTTCACCGACGAGTCGGTGCCCTCCGAAGCGGAACTCCGGATTGCGCAGGCCCAGTTGGTGGGCTGGTTGGAGGGCCTCTTCCACGGCATCCAGACGGCGCTGTTCGCCCAGCAGATGGCGGCGCGGGCCCAGCTGGAGCAGATGCGGCGCGCCCTTCCGCCGGGGAGCGGGCACGAGGACGAGGACGGCGGCGGGGATCCGCACGGGGCCATCCGGTCGGGCCCGTACCTCTAGTCGGGCTCATACCTCCAGTCGGGCCCGTACCTCTGGCCCGTACCCCTCCGGGAAACATCAAGGCCCGGCGTGCAGAGTCAACGACCTGCGTGCCGGGCACCGTTGTACGTGCTGGGCGTCAGGGGTGGAGGCCGGCCCGCAGGCTTCGGCCTGCGGGCCGACGTCCGTGATCGTCGGCCTGCCGGCACTGGCCTGCGGGGCACTGACCTGCCCGCACTGGCCTGCGGGCGCCGACGGACGGACATCGACGGACGGACGCCGTCGGACGGACGCCGTCGGACAGGCACCGGCTGAGGGCAGGCGTCGGCGGGTGCGGACCCTGTGCCGACTGTCAGCGCGCGGGGGTCTGCAGGAGCACCTTTCCGATGTGTCCGCTGGACTCCAGCACCCGATGGGCCTCGGCGGCTTCCGGCATCGGCAGGGTGCGGTCCACGATGGGCCGTACGACTCCGTCGGCGATCAGCGGCCAGACGTGCTCGCGTACGGCAGCGACGATGGCGGCCTTCTCGGTCAGCGGACGGCCACGCAGCGAAGTAGCGGTGACGGCGGCCCGCTTGTTCAGCAGGTCACCCAGGTTCAGCTCGCCCTTGGCGCCGCCCTGGAGGCCGATGACCGCCAGACGGCCGTTGACGGCGAGTGCCTTCACGTTCCGGTCCAGGTACTTCGCACCCATGATGTCGAGGATGACATCCGCACCGGCCCCACCCGTCGCCCTGTGCAGTTCCTCGACGAAGTCCTGCTCACGGTAGTCGATCAGGATGTCGGCCCCGAGCTCCGCGCAGCGCTCCAGCTTCTCCGGTCCGCCCGCGGTCACCGCGACCCGTGCGCCTACGGCCTTCGCGAGCTGAATCGCCATCGTGCCGATGCCGCTGGACCCGCCATGCACCAGCAGCGTCTCGCCGGGGCGCAGGTGGGCCACCATGAATACGTTCGACCAGACGGTGGCCGTCACTTCGGGCAGCGCCGCGGCCAGAACCGGCTCGACTCCGTCCGGCACAGGCAGCAGCTGCCCCGAAGGGACGGCGACCTTCTCCGCGTAACCGCCACCCGCGAGAAGCGCACAGACCTCGTCGCCGACCGACCAGCCGGTGACACCGGGCCCGATCGCAGTGATGCGGCCCGCGCACTCCAGGCCCGGGTACGAAGACGCGCCGGGCGGCGGGTTGTAGAACCCCTGCCTCTGCAACACGTCCGCGCGATTGACCGCGCTGGACACGACATCGACGAGAACCTCGCCCTCGCCGGCCACCGGATCTGGCACCTCGGCCCATACAAGCGCCTCGGGGCCACCGGGTTCGGGAATCGTGATCGCATACATGGCGGCGAGGCTACTCCGTACAACCTTCCGGACGACGCCGTGGCGCCGCCGGGCTTCGCCGGCCGTGGCGAAGGGGAGGCCCGTCGGCGAAAACTGGCCGGAGGGGGCACCGGCGAAGGCGGGCCGACCGGAACCACCGGCGGCTCGCGACGCCGGGCTTGCGTCACCCCCGATCGCGACACCCCGCGTGCGCGTCACCCGTCTATGGGCGCGGCGTACCCGTAGCGGGATGGCTCAATGGCGGCTCATTCGTGGCACGCACGATGGTGATCAAACGGTCCGTCAGCTGAAGGGGACTGGCAGCCGGATCGTCGTACCCGATCAGCCGATGTCCACGCAAGACGCTGACCACGAGATCGTCGGTCTCCCGAACGCTCTTGCCCACCTCGGCCTTTATCACCGGCCGCTCAACGAGATCGAGCCCGCTGCCCTGCTGGATCAGGTCCTCCATCACCGTGCCGGCACTGGGGCTGAGGACGGAGAGGCCGAGCAGCCGACCTGCCGCGCTGGCACTGGTGATCACCGCGTCAGCACCGGACTGCCGGAGCAGAGGAGCGTTCTCCTCCTCGCGCACCGCGGCAACGATCTTCGCGCCACGGTTGAGCTGTCGCGCCGTCAACGCCACCAGCACCGCCGTGTCGTCGCGCTGGGTGGCAATGATGATCTGGCGCGCCTTCTGGAGCTCGGCCCGCAACAGGACCTCGCTGCGCGTCGCATCACCGACCACGCCTACGAAACCCTCGGCATTGGCGATCTCGATCACCTTGGTCGCCGGATCGACGATGACGATCTGTTCCTTCTTCAGGCCGGTGGCCCGCAGGGTCTGGATGGCCGAGCGGCCCTTTGTGCCGAAGCCGACGACAACGGTGTGGTCACGCAAGTTGCTTCTCCAACGCTTCAGCCGAAAGTCCTCCCGAGTCCGTTCCGTCAGGACCTCAAGAGTGGTGCCGACCAGGATGATCAGGAAGAGCACCCGCAGCGGTGTCACGAACACCACATTGGTGAGCCGGGCGCCGTCTCCGTATGGGGTGATGTCGCCATAGCCTGTGGTGGAGAGGGTGACCGTCGCGTAATACACCGAGTCCAGCAGGTCGACTTTGCCGTCGGCGGCGTCGTGATAGCCACTGCGGTCGAGCCAGACGATCAGCACAGTGACGGCAAGCACCAGCAATGCCAACATCAACCGCTTGGCAACCTGTCGCGCCGGTCCTGCGGCGACCCTGCGCGGGAGCAGCACCCGTGTCGGCGCGACATGCTCGTCGGCGCGCCTGGCCATCGCATCGTGGCCGGGAAGTTTCACGTGAAACACCCTTCCGTCCACGGCGTCGCCGAGGCCCACGGTAGATCGAGGATCTCCACCTCGGTGCCGGACCGTACCCCGTCCGGTGGCACGACGGCCAGCGCGTCCGCCGCCGCAATCCCCCGCAGCATCGCCGGACCGTTGTAGTGCAGCGGTACGACGTGCTCGGCCCCGCTTCCGGCTCCCGCGTCACTGCCGGTTCCCGCGTCACTGAAGGCTCCCGCGTCACTGAAGGCTCCGGGATCGCCAAGGCTGTCGCCGACGGTGCCGCCCGCGCTGCCCACGCCGGGCGCACCGCCTGCGCTGCCCGCACCGCCCGCACCGCCTGCGCTGCCTGCGCTGCCTGCGCTGCCTGCTCGATGGACGACGGGCACCAGCCGGGTGTCATGCGGGTGCCCGTGCACCTCGTCACGTACGGCGACCCGGTACGGGGCCTCCGGCGCGTGGCCGGCCAGACCGCGGAGCAGGGGCTCGGCAAGCGTGAGGAGACCGGAGACAGCAGCCAGAGGGTTGCCGGGCAGCCCTACGAGATAGGGGCCCCCATCCGATCCCTCCCGGCTGAGCCTGGCCAGCACCATCGGGTGCCCGGGGCGGACCGCGACGCCGTCGACCAGCAACTCCGCCCCCAGCTCCGCGAGCACCGGGTGCACATGGTCGACAGGTCCCGACGCTGTACCGCCGGTGGTGATGACCAGGTCGGCGTCGGAAGTGGTGAGGGCACGACGGAGAGCGGCCGGGTCGTCGCCGAGGCGCTGCGGGGCGGAGACCTCGGCACCCAGCGCGCGCAGCCAGGGGCCGATCATCGGGCCGAGCGCGTCACGGATCAGTCCGTCATACGGCAGACCGCTGGTCAGCAGTTCGTCACCAAGGACAAGGACATCGACACGGGGGCGGGGGACGGTGACGAGTTCGTCGTACCCAGCAGCGGCGGCCAGACCGAGGACCGCAGGCGTCACCAGGGCTCCGGCGGGCAGGAGCCGATCCCCGGAGCGGCACTCCTGGCCGCGGGGCCTGATGTCCTGTCCCGGAAGTACATTCCGCTTCGCGTGAAGCAGCCCCTTGGCCTCGTCCACGTGAGCGTGTTCACTGCGGATCACGGCATTGGCGTCCGCCGGGATGCGGGCACCGGTGGCGATCCTTACGGCGTCGCCGTCCGGAAGCACGGCGGGGGTGCCGTGTCCGGCGAGGATGCCCAGACCCTGCCCGGAACGCTGCTGCGCGCCCGGATCGGAACCCTTCTCGTCATCGGCTCCTCGGACCTCGCGGATGGTCCACGGGCCGGGTCCGGTGACGACCCAGCCGTCCATGGCGGAGGTGTCGAAGGACGGCAGATCAGTGAGCGCGACCAGCGGCTCGGCGAGCACGTGCCCGAGCGCCTGATCGAGGGGAAGTCGCAGGGCACGGGCAGGAGTGTCACGGCCTGATCGCGCCGCACGGGCGCGCGCCTCCCGCCAAGGCGTCGCGCGCCCGTGCCGGTCACTTCCGTGAGCCCGGTCGGCGCTCTGGCCCGGTGTCGGGGGCATGGGCCGAGATGTGGAGGCGAGTCCTTCGCCGGGGTGAGGACGGTCGGTGGGTTCCCGCTCCGAGGAGCAAGAGCCCATGACGGGAAACTGGCCTTCGGCAGGGGACGGACTCGCGGCGTAAGGCCGGTCCGCGGCACGGCACTGGCCCGCAGCACAGGACCGGTCCGCAGCATGGAGCTGGTCCGCAGCACAGGACTGGCCCGCGGCGCGGAGCTGGTCCGCAGCACGGGACTGATCTGCGGCACGGGACTGGTCCGTGGCCCACGGGCGACGTCCGGAGTGGGGCTCACTCGACGGCTGACGCCCGACCAGGGCAAGAGCCTGTTCAAAGGCCAGGCCCTCCTCGGCGGCCCGCAACTCCTCCGGACTCTGACCTCGATCCGCGGTCGGAGAACTGTCGTTCATCGACGGCACATCAGCCGCGGAAAGCCGGTCGGGCCTGCCGTGATGACCTGTCATTGCGTCTCGTTCTCGTCCGCCCACCGGAGGGCGAGCGCGGCAGCTTTACGGGCGGCCTCGGCCACCGCCTCCGGGCCGTCGCCGTCGCTGCTCGCCTTCGCCGCCGCGTACCCGACCAGGAAGGTCGTCAGTGGCGCGGCGGGCCGGGCGACACCATGAGCTGCGTCACGGGCGAGATCGAGCAGGACGGCGGTGTCGACGTCGAGCTCGATGCCCAGTTCACTCTTGACTGCGGTGATCCATTCGTTCAACACGGTCCCATGCTCTCTGATACGGGCACGGGCCGACGCGATGTCCTCCCAGGTGTCGCAGTCGAAGGAGGCGAAGGGATCAGCCTCCACCCTGGCAAGGTCGAGTTCGTTCGTCAGGAGCCGCAGGGGGAGTCCGGACAGGCCGCCGTGCTCGGCGGCGAGCAGCGCGAGCTCGCGGCGCAGGGGTTCGCCACGGTAGACGGCGACGAGCGGCTGATCGCGGCCGTCCTGATCCGTGCACAGGGCCCCGTCCCGCCGACCGCCACTGGCGGCGGCCAGCAGCGCTCCGACCGTGTTCTCCCCGAGGAACGGGAGATCGGCGGAGAGCACGAGAACCCAGTCCGCGGCGGTGCGCCGTGTGCCGGCGTCGAGCGCCGCCAACGGGCCGCCCCCCTGCGGTTTTTCGCGCGTCCAGGTCACCGCGCGCGTCGTGGGGCGCCGCCCGCCCACCACCACGGTGGTCGAGGCGTCGGCGCAGGCCGTGAGCACCCGGTCGAGCAGCGAACGCCCACCGACCCGGATGCCGGGCTTGTCTGCGCCGCCGAGCCTCTTGGCGGCCCCTCCAGCAAGAACGATGGCGTCGTACGCGGTCATGCATTCGAGTATGCGGGGCACAGCCCCCGTTGATCCTCCCCGGTCGCGAATCCAGTGGATCCACAGGGGGGAGGAAAAACGGGAGCCTGCGGCCGTCTTCGCCTACAACGTGCGCAGCAGCACCGCCGGCTGTTCCACGCAGTCAGCCACATAACGCAGGAATCCGCCCGCCGTACCGCCGTCACAGACCCTGTGGTCGAAGGTCAGCGAGAGCTGGACGACCTGGCGTACGGCCAGCTCGCCCTCATGAACCCACGGCTTGGGCACGATCCGGCCGACCCCCAGCATCGCCGCCTCCGGGTGGTTGATGATCGGGGTCGAACCGTCGACCCCGAACACCCCGTAGTTGTTCAGCGTGAACGTCCCGCCGGTCAGCTCAGCCGGGCTCAGCCTCCCGGCCCGGGCCGCCTCGGTCAGCCGGGTGATCTCGGCCCCGATCGACTCCAGGTTCCGGGCCTGCGCATCCCGGACGACAGGCACGACCAGCCCCCGCTCCGTCTGGGCGGCGAAACCGAGATGGATCTCCGGCAGCCGCACGATCTCCCGCGCCTCCGGATCCACCTGGGAGTTGAGCTCGGGAAACCGGGTCAGCGCAGCGGTACAGATACGTGCCAGCAGTGCGAGCACCGACACCTTGGGCCCGGCGGCCGGGCCACCGGCGCTGTTCATCGCGGACCTGGCCGCCATCAGCTCGGTGGCGTCGGCGTCGACCCAGCACGTGGCATCGGGGATCTCCTGCCGACTGCGCGCCAACTTGTCGGCGACCGCACCCCGCACACCGCGCAGCGGAATCCGCTCCGCGGTCGGACTCGCACCCCTCTGCGCCACCGCCGGCCGCACCGGAGACGACGAAGTCACTACCGAAACGGGCTCCGGCGCCGAGGCCGCGGTCGAGGCCGGCACGGAAGCCGCCGCCCCCTCCGCCAGCGCCCTGATCGCGGATTCGACATCCGCCCGCAGGATCAGCCCGTCGGGCCCTGAACCGACCAGGTGTCGCAGATCGAGATCATGCTGCCGCGCCAGTCTCCGCACCAGCGGGGAGACGACGGCCACCGGGCCCTGCGTGGGGTCCGGACCGATCTCGGACGCCGGAGCCACACCCGTCACCTGCGCGGCAACAGACGTCGCCGTCTCCTCGGGACGGACCCTTCTTCGGCGCGCCACCGGCGCGCCCGTCCCGTACCCGACCAGTACATTGCCGGACGCCTCCGCCTCTCCGACCGCGGAACCCGTCCCACCGGAACCTGTCCCACCAGTACGTGGCCCACCGGAACCACCGCCGGAACCGCCGCGCGCCCCCCCGACCGATACCACCGCCCCGGTACCCACACCCGACCCCGCACCCGCCCCCGAGCCCGAGCCCGAAGCCGAACCCACCCCCGCGCCCGTACCCACCGGACTCGCGGCCTCCAAGGTTCCCTCGGATCCCACCGCCACCGTCAGAAGTGGTGCTCCGACAGGAAGTTCCGTACCCTCCTCGCCGAACCGCGCGGTCACCACGCCCCCGTACGGGCACGGCACCTCCACCATCGCCTTGGCCGTCTCGACCTCGACGACCGGCTGGTCGATGGCGACGACGTCGCCGACCTCCACCAGCCAGCGCACGATCTCCACCTCGGTGAGCCCCTCGCCGAGATCCGGCAGCCTGAATTCGCACACCTGGGGCATCAGCTCTCCGCCTCCCACTGCAAGCGGGCGACCGCGTCGAGCACCCGGTCCACGCCCGGCAGATGGTGCCGCTCCTGCATCGGCGGCGGATAGGGAATGTCGAACCCGGTAACCCGCAGCACCGGCGCCTCCAGATGGTGGAAGCAGCGCTCGGTGACCCGGGCCGCGATCTCGCCGCCCGGACCTCCGAAACCGGAGGACTCATGGACGACGACGGCGCGTCCCGTGCGCCGCACCGAAGCGGAGACGGTCTCGTCATCGAAAGGCACCAGCGAGCGCAGGTCGACGACTTCGAGGTCCCATCCCTCTTCAACGGCTGCTTCCGCAGCCTCCATGCAGACAGGCAGCGACGGCCCGTACGTGATCAGCGTCGCACTGCGCCCCGGCCGTCGGACGACGGCCCGTCCGATGGGCTCCACGGCCACCGGCGCGTCCGGCGACCAGTCCGCCTTGGACCAGTAGAGGCGCTTCGGCTCCAGGAAGACCACAGGATCGTCGGACGCGATCGACGCCCTCAGCAGTCCGTACGCGTCCTCGACCGTGGCCGGGGTGACGACGTGGAGGCCGGGCGTCGCCATGTAGTACACCTCCGAGGAGTCGCTGTGATGCTCGACCCCGCCGATCCCACCGCCGAACGGCACCCGGACCGTGATCGGCAACGGCATGGCGCCGGCTGTCCGGTTCCGCATCTTGGCCACATGGCTGAGCAGCTGCTCGAACGCCGGATAGGCAAAGGCGTCGAACTGCATCTCCACCACGGGCCGCAGCCCGTACATCGCCATGCCGACGGCCGTGCCGAGGATGCCCGCCTCCGCCAGCGGGGTGTCCGTGCAACGGTCCTCGCCGAACTCCTTCGTCAGACCGTCGGTGATCCGGAACACCCCACCGAGCGTGCCGACGTCCTCGCCGAGAACGTGCACCGTCGAGTCCTCGGCCATCGAGTCGCGAAGCGCCCGGCCGAGGGCCTGCGCCATGGTGGCGGGTCTGGCCTTCGCCGTCCGCTCTCCGGCCGGTGCCGCCGCGGTGGTCATCGCCCCTCCTTCACGTCATTGTGTCCGTGCCGGTCCTGCTCGGCCTGCAGCTCGACACGCAACCGGGCCGCCTGCTCCCGCAGTTGCGTGGTCTGTTCCGCGTAGACATGAGCGAAGAGAGCCATCGGGTCCAGCACCGGATCGGCGTTCATGCGCTCGCGCAGAGCCGCGGCCATCCGATCCGCGTCCGCGCGCGCCTCCGCGATCCCGTCGTCGCCGAGCAGACCCCGACCGGTCAGCTCCCGCTCCAGGAGCTGGATCGGGTCATGCGCGCGCCACGCGTCCACTTCACTGTCGCCGCGATAGCGCGTGGCGTCGTCGGCATTCGTATGGGCGTCCATGCGGTACGTCACCGCCTCGACGAGCGTGGGACCGCCACCGCTTCGCGCCCGTGCCACCGCGTCACCGAGGACCTGATGCACGGCGGCCGCGTCATTGCCGTCCACGAGCCGGCCCGGCATCCCGTACCCCACGGCCTTGTGCGCCAGGGACGGAGCGGCGGTCTGCTTCGCCAGCGGTACGGAGATCGCGAAGCCGTTGTTCTGTACGAGGAAGACGACCGGTGCCCGCCAGACGGCCGCGAAATTCAGCGCCTCGTGGAAATCGCCCTCGCTGGTCCCGCCATCACCGACCATGGCCAGCGCCACCACGTCGTCACCCTTGAGACGCGCCGCGTGTGCCAGGCCCACCGCGTGCGGCAGCTGCGTGGCGAGAGGGGTGCAGAGCGGAGCGATGCGGTGCTCACGCGGGTCGTAACCCGTGTGCCGGTCGCCGCGGAGCAGCGTCAGTGCCTCGACCGGATCCAGGCCACGCGCCACGGCGGCCAACGTGTCGCGATAGCTGGGAAAGAGCCAATCCCGCTCCTCCAGCACCAGTGCGGCCGCTATCTCGCAGGCCTCCTGCCCCGTGCTCGACGGGTAGACGGCGAGCCGGCCCTGCTTCGTGAGAGCGGTGGCCTGTGCGTTGTACCGCCGACCGCGCACCAGCTCCGTGTAGAGCCGCAGCAGCAGCTCGGGGTCGGCATCGGCCACGGCGTCCGTACCCAGCACGCGGTACGGCTCAGGGTCCGGGAGCAGCGGCGCAGGATCGGTGAGCGGCTTCCAGGCCGGGGGCGGCGTGGGCCGGTAAGCAGCCGCGCCGGGCAGCTCTTGGACCGTCATGACAAGCACCTCCTGGCATCGAGGGGTTTTCGAGCGGCGTCCCACGACATCGGAGGGTGACCCGATGCCGAGAGGGTTCGAAATACATCGAAATGTCGAGCACGGTTCGAGACGCGAATGTGGTGTGCCTCACCTACCGATTGTTCGGTCGCGGACGCATTTTGGCTACAGGCACCCTCAGCCTGTGGACAAACGGTTCTCCACAGCCTGGGATGGGCACAGGTCGTCCAGGACAGGGAGGCGCGGGCACATGTCAGCTGAACAAATGGCCGACGGGGGCGAGGAACCCGCACGGCAACCGCCCGCGCGCCCCCTCGACGCCATCGACCGCGACATCCTGCGACTGCTCCAGACGGACGGCCGCGCCTCGATACGGTCGGTGGCCGATCGCGTCCATGTGTCCCGGGCCAACGCCTATGCCCGTATCAACCGGCTCATCGACGACGGAGTGATCCGAGGTTTCAGCGCGCGCGTGGACCACGAGCGGGCGGGTCAGGGTGCCTCCGCGTACATCACGCTCAAAATCGTCCAGAACTCCTGGCGCACGGTGCGCGAGCAGCTTGAGGCACTTCCCGGGGCCACACACATCGCGCTGGTCAGCGGCGACTTCGATGTCCTCTTGCTGGTGCACACCCCGGACAACCGGTCGCTGCGCGAACTGGTCCTGACCAAGATCCAGGCCATCCCCGAGGTGCTCTCCACCCGCACGCTTCTGGTGTTCGAGGAAACGGATCTGGCCCCGGGCCCGGCCAGACCCACGGAGCTGGCCTGACGGCCCCAGGCAGAAGAAGACGGCCAGAAGGCGACCAGTGGCACGAACCAACAGCTCGACGGATCGGCCCACCTCCACGCCTCACGGCTCAGCGGCTCAACGGCTGAGCGGCTCAGCGGCTCAACGGCTGAGCGGCTCAGCGGCTCAGCGGCTCAGCGGCTCAGCGGCTCAGCGGCTGGACCGCATCCCCTCGAAAGCCACCGTGACAAGCGTGTCCGCCAGCCGCTCCCCGTCGACACCGCCATCCGGTTGCGGCCGGTACCACTCCACCAGGGAGTTGACCATCCCGAAGAGCAGCCGGGTCACCAGCCGTATGTCCACGTCGGAGCGGAGATCGCCGTCCGCTACCGCCGCCCGCAGCAGATCGGTCACGCGGTGGTCGAAATCGCGCCGCCGCTCCAGGGCCCAGCGCTCGGTCTTCGTGTTGCCCCGCACGCGCAGCAGCAGAGTGACGTAGGGCAGCTCGGCTATCAGCACATCGACGGTGCGGCGGGTCACATACTCGACCTGCTCGATCGCGCGCCCCTGCGCCGCCCCCGGCTCGTCGAGAATCCCGAAGAGCCCGTCCAGCGCCCGGCTGACCGCACGGCGGAGCAGTTCCTCCTTGCCCGCGACATGGTGATAGATGGACGACTTGGAGATGCCCGCCGCTTTGGAAAGGTGTTCCATGGACGTGCCGTCATAGCCGCGCTCGTTGAAGACACGGACGGCGACGGTGAGCAGGGTCTCCGGGGTGTACGTGTCCCGCTTGGCCGTGGTCATGTCCGCGATCCTCCCCTACGAGTTGTCCACAGGTTTGGCGGGCCCCCTTGTCCCGACCGATCGTTCGGTTACTCTAACTCTGTCCGCCCGTCCCTGCCCAGCTCGATGAGGAGTTGGTCCGTCATGGCCGCCGAGCTCTCCCCACACCTGCTGTCCGAGAAGCACCGCCCCACGCTCGACCAGGCCCTCGACGCGATCCGTACGCGCGCCTACTGGTCCCCGCACCCCGAGCATCCGAAGGCGTACGGCGAGGGCGGCGCCCCTGGCAGCCTCAGCATCGCCGAGGGCAAGGCCGCCTTCGACGCCGTCCTGCACACCCGGCTCGACCTCGACCAGCCGGGCACCGACGGCTGGACGGGCACGGAAACCTCTCCGTACGGTCCGGAGCTGGGTGTCGAATATCCGCACGCCGACCTGGACATCCTGCTTCCGGCCATGCGCGCGGGGATGGCCGCCTGGCGTGCGGCAGGCCCGGAGACGAGGGCCCTGGTCTGCCTGGAGATCCTTGCGCGGATCAACGCCAGGACCCATGAGTTCGGCCACGCCGTGATGCACACCAGCGGTCAGGCGTACATGATGGCGTTCCAGGCGGGCGGCCCACACGCCCAGGACCGCGGCCTCGAAGCGGTGGCATATGCGTACAAGGAGCAGATCCGCACTCCGCAGAGCGCCGACTGGTCCAAGCCCCAAGGCAAGCGCGACCCGCTCCGGCTGCACAAGTCGTTCACCGCGGCGCCCCGCGGGATCTCACTCCTGATCGGCTGCAACACGTTCCCCACGTGGAACGGCTATCCAGGGCTCTTCGCCTCCCTGGCCACCGGCAATCCCGTCCTGGTCAAGCCGCACCCGCGCGCCGTGCTTCCGCTCGCGCTCACGGTGCAGCTGGCCCGCGAGGTGCTCGTCGAGGCGGGCTTCGACGCCAACCTGGTCGCCCTGGCCGCCGAACGGCCGGGGGAAGGCATCGCGAAGACCCTCGCCGTGCGCCCCGAGATCAAGATCATCGATTACACCGGCTCCACCGCCTTCGGTGACTGGCTGGAGGCCAACGCGCTCCAAGCCCAGGTCTACACGGAAAAAGCCGGAGTCAACACCATCGTCCTCGACTCCACCGACAACTACCGGGGCATGCTCGCCAACCTGGCGTTCTCCCTCTCCCTGTACAGCGGCCAGATGTGCACCACCCCGCAGAACCTGCTGATCCCCCGGGACGGCATCACAACCGATGCGGGCGACAAGACGTACGACGAAGTCGTCGACGACATCGCTACCGCGGTCAACGGACTGCTGGGCGACGACGCCCGGGCGAACGCACTGCTCGGAGCCCTGGTGAACCCCGACGTGAAGGCCCGCCTGGAGGCTGCTGGGGAGCTGGGCGACGTAGCCCTTCCCTCACGGAACGTGGCCAATCCGGAATTCCCCGACGCCGTGGTCCGTACCCCCACCGTCGTCAAACTGGACGGCGCCAAGCCCGACGACGAGGAGCACTTCCTGACGGAGTGCTTCGGACCGGTCTCCTTCGCGGTGGCGGTCGACTCGACGGCCGACGCCGTGGAACTGCTTCGCCGCACGGTTCGCGACATGGGCGCGATGACGGTAGGCGCGTACACCACCTCATCGGAGGTGGAGAGCGCGGTGGAGGACGTCTGCCTGGAGGAGTCGGCCCAGCTCTCGCTGAACCTGACCGGTGGGGTGTACGTCAACCAGACCGCGGCGTTCTCCGACTTCCACGGCTCCGGCGGCAACCCGGCAGCGAACGCGGCGCTGTGTGACGGAGCTTTCGTGGCAAACCGCTTCCGTGTGGTGGAAGTGCGCCGCCAGGCGTAACCCTCCGCCCCCGCCCCAGGGCCCCTCCAGCCTCTCCGGCGTTCGACGAGGAGAGGGGTCCTGGGCTGGCCCCTCCGGCCAGGCAAAGGAGGGAAGGAATCGGCCCGCGACTGCCCAGGGCCAAGCCCTCCGGCCGGTCAGGCAAGGGGCAGGAGGGGTGACGGGTCTGCGGCAGGCGGCCCAAGCCCATCCCACCCCCACGCCCCCCATCCCCACCTCGCCACGCGTGTCAGAACCCCGGCAGACCCCCGGGTCCGGACCCGACCGACTCCGGAATCTCCGCATCCGGAATCTCCGCATAACGCTGCACCCACGCGTGCATGGCGATCGCAGCAGCGGCCCCCGCGTTGATCGACCGCGTCGATCCGAACTGCGCGATGGAGCACACCATCGCCGCGTGCTTGCGGGCCTCCTCGGTCAGTCCGGGCCCCTCCTGCCCGAAGAGCAGCACACACCGGCGCGGCAGCTCAGTCCGCTCCAGCGGCACCGCTCCCGGCAGATTGTCGATCCCGATGATCGGCAGCCCCTCCGCCGCCGCCCACGCGGTCAGCGAATCCGTGTCGGGGTGGTGACGCACATGCTGGTACCGGTCGGTGACCATCGCACCGCGCCGATTCCAGCGCCGCCGGCCCACAATGTGGATCTCCTTGGCAAGGAAGGCGTTCGCGGTGCGCACCACAGAGCCGATATTGAAGTCGTGGCCCCAGTTCTCGACCGCCACATGGAAGTCGTGCCGCCGCAGGTCCAGATCGGCGACGATCGCCTCGCGCGTCCAGTACCGGTAGACGTCGCCCACATTGCGCCGGTCGCCGTGCGCCAACAACTCGGGGTCGTACCGATCGCCCACCGGCCAGGGAAGCGGATGCGGCCCGACCCCGACCTCCGTCCCGAATCCGTCGTCGTACTGCGTGGGCTCCGCCGCCGTACCGGGCTCTGCCGCCGATGCGGACCCGACGGACGGCTCATGCACGGACGAGTCCTCGATCAACGATCCACTGCCGGTACCGGCGGTACTGCCTGTGCTGCCACTGCTGCCGCTCTCACTACTCACCCGACGAGCGTATGGCCCGCGTCGCCGCTGTGCTGCAGGGCCTCCTCGTCATCGACCGGACGCCGCTGCCCCGGCACCTTGCCCCTGCGCGAGAACAGCAGCTCCCGTCCGAGGGTGACCCGGCCAGCGAGCCACACCAGGAAAACGGTGGGCAGGAAGACGGAGTCAGCGGCGATCATCGCCATCGAGAAGAAAGGCAGCCCGAGCAGCAGGGCGATGCCGGCGTGCTCGCACATCATGGCGACGAGCAGGATGTTCTTGACCCGCCGGTTGAACAGGGCGAACGGGAAGGCGACCTGGACGATGACCGTGCCGTACGTCAGCAGCATCACGATGACCCCGCTGGACGCGAGGACCTCCGACAGGCCGGGCCAGGGCGTGAAGTAGTCGAGGTTGAGCGGGTAGTACAGCGCGGTGCCGTCCTGCCACCGCGATCCCTGGATCTTGTACCACCCCGCCGTCGCGTAGATCAGACAGACTTCGGCCATGATCACGACGAGGGTCGCGTTGTGGGCCAGATTGGCGACGACATCGAGGAGGGTGCGCGCTTCGCTGTTCGGCGCGTAGCGGTTCACAGCCCACCAGGCACCCTGGCCGACCCAGAGGATCCAGAAGAGCACCGGCAACCACCGGGTGCCGCCGAGATCGTCCGTGACGGTGGCCGAGATCAGAACCAGGCCGAGGACCAGCCAGAGAATCGGGCCGGCCGCGTTCCCCCGCACCCGCGCCGAACGTCGAGAGCCCTCGCCTTCCGCGACAGCCTCCGACACCGCATCCGCACCCGAAACCGCGCCCGACATCACATCCGCATCCGTATGCGCGCCCTCGTCCGCCGGACGGCCCGCACAGGCCGAGCGCGCCGCCCGAGCCGCGCGCCGCGCGTCCAAGGACCAGACCTGCCCGCAGCGCGTCAGCACGAGATAGATCGCCATCAGGTGGATGACGTTGTCGCCGCCGTCGCCCAAGAAGATGCTGCGGTTCTGCAGGGAGAGCACACCGGCCATGAAGAGAACCGACACGGCGCGGGTGTGCCAGCCGACCATCAACAGCGCGGCGGAGAGCAGCGCCACCGCGTACACGATCTCGAACCAGACCGTGCTGTCCGACCACATGAGTGTGGTGAAGGCTTGATTGCCCGATATGAGCTGCTGCGCCATGTCCCAGCGCCAGGGGGCGTCAGGCCCGTACAACTCGTGGCGGTGCGGCAGTTCGCGCAATAGGAACAGCAGATAGGTCGCGGAGAAACCGATCCGGATGACGGCGCTCTGGTACGGGCCCAGGGCCGAGGAAGTGATGCGCTGGATACCACGGGCGAGCTTGCGGTCGAAGGTGAACGTACTCACTTGTCCGTCCCCTCGGCGTTCTCGGGAAGGTCTGCGGAGGTTATGGTCCACCACGGCAGCACCCGGTAGGACGGCTTCGTGCCGATCTTCTCGTCGCTCCACGCGGGCGCCGCGATGGACCGCACCTCGGATCGGATCTGGATGCGCTCGACGGTGCCGCCGTAGTCGTGTTCGCGGAGGCGCAGCATCGCGATGCGGCGGATGTAGCGCTCGGAGAGCTCGCCCCGCAGGCCGTTCGCCCGGTCCTCGTTGTCGTGGGAATTGAGATAGAAGTCCCAGCCGCGACGGAGCTCGTTCTGATGGATGTGGCTGGGGATCGGATTGCCGCGTATCGCCTTGCCGTCCTCAGCGGAAAGGCTCATCCAGGCAGTGGTGTGGCGACCGTCGTCGCCGGCTATCTCGGCTCGCACGTGAATGGCCACGTTCTGCTGAAGCGGGTTCGGGGCGAAGAGCTTCCAGTTCTGTTCGAACTCGGGATAGATCCAGTCGTCGACCGCTTCACCATGCTGCTTGGTCAGCGTGTTCGAGGGAGCGACGTGCAGAAACACCATGGCCAGCTGAGCGCAGGCGACCAGCCCGATCACCGACAGCGCGATCGCGGCGACAACCTGGTACGGAAGTGACAGGGCGGCCATGCCGCCGCGTGGCCCCGGCTCCGGCCGGATCCCGGACAGCGCGTCCTCCTGCGGCCCTGCCCCGGGCCGAGTTCCCTGACCGGCTCCGGACGCCTCTTCGTGCCGCCCCGCCTCGGGCCGAGCCCCCTCACCGGCCAGGGACAACGTCTCCTCGTACTGCCCGGGCTCCGGCCCGTTGCCCCCGCTCCCCACGCCCCTGTCGTCGTACGAATCCATCCCGCCCCGTCCCCCGTCGATCCCCGGTGAGTTATCCACAGGGTTGACACCCTACGGGCCACCGACTCACCATTGAAGACATTGAACCGAACGATCGGTCGGTCGGTAGGGAGTCCGGGATGACGGCAGTGACTGCGGACCAGACGGCGCAGGCAGGAGAAGGCAGGTCCGAAGGGCTGGAGGAGGCTCTGCAGGCAGCCTTCGATGCCGCGGTGGCGGCGGACGAGCGCATCGAGCCGCGCGACTGGATGCCCGATGCGTACCGCGCCTCGCTCGTCAGGCAAATGGCCCAGCACGCCCACTCCGAAATCATCGGTATGCAGCCGGAGGCCAACTGGATCTCGCGAGCGCCCTCACTGCGCCGCAAGGCGATCCTGATGGCCAAGGTGCAGGACGAAGCCGGACACGGCCTCTATCTGTACAGCGCCGCGGAGACCTTGGGCACCGGCCGCGAGGAGCTGCTCGACAAGCTCCATGCCGGCCGTCAGAGATATTCGTCGATCTTCAATTACCCGACGCTGACCTGGGCGGATGTCGGCGCGATCGGCTGGCTCGTGGACGGCGCCGCGATCACCAACCAGGTCCCGCTCTGCCGCTGCTCCTACGGCCCGTACGCCCGCGCGATGGTGCGTATCTGCAAGGAGGAGTCCTTCCATCAGCGCCAGGGTTACGAACTGCTGCTCACCCTCAGCCGCGGCACCCCGGCGCAGCACGAGATGGCTCAGGACGCGGTGAACCGCTGGTGGTGGCCGTCCCTGATGATGTTCGGTCCGCCGGACGACGCATCGGCCCACTCGGCCCAGTCGATGGCCTGGAAGATCAAGCGGCACTCCAACGACGAGCTGCGGCAGCGCTTCGTGGACATCTGTGTCCCGCAGGCCGCGGCTCTGGGACTCACCCTCCCGGACCCGGATCTCCGGTGGAACGAGGAGCGGGGACAGCACGACTTCGGGGTGATCGACTGGCAGGAGTTCCAGGAGGTCCTCAAAGGCAACGGCCCGTGCAACGAGCAGCGCCTCAGCCGGCGCCGCCGGGCGCACGAGGAGGGCTCCTGGGTGCGGGACGCGGCGGTTGCCTACGCCGAGAAGCACATACCCACACGAGACGGGGAGGCGACAGCATGAGCAGCTCGACCGAATGGCCGCTGTGGGAGGTGTTCGTGCGTTCGCGCCGCGGTCTGTCCCACACACACGCGGGCAGCCTGCACGCCCCGGACGCCGAAATGGCCCTGCGCAACGCGCGCGATCTGTACACGCGTCGTTCCGAGGGCGTCTCCATCTGGGTCGTCCCGTCCGCACAGGTCACCGCCTCCTCTCCGGACGAGAAGGACTCCTTCTTCGAACCGGCCGGTGACAAGCCGTACCGGCACCCGACGTTCTACGAGATCCCGGAAGGGGTGAAGCACCTGTGACCGCGGCCCTCGCCCTGGGCGACGACGCGCTGGTTCTCTCGCACCGGCTGGGGGAGTGGGCGGGCCACGCCCCCGTGCTGGAAGAGGAAGTGGCCCTGGCCAACATCGCCCTGGACCTGTTGGGGCAGGCCCGGGTGCTGCTCTCCCTCGTCGGCGACGAGGACGAGCTGGCGTACCTGCGAGAAGAGCGCGCTTTCCGCAACGTCCAACTGGTCGAGCAGCCGAACGGCGACTTCGCCCACACCATCGCCCGCCAGCTCTACTTCTCCACCTACCAACGGCTGCTCCACGACCAGCTGGCGGCCGGCGAGAGCCCCTTCGCCGCGCTGGCGGCGAAGGCGGTCAAGGAGGTCGCCTACCACCAGGACCACGCGGAGCAGTGGACGCTTCGGCTCGGCGACGGCACGGCGGAGAGCCATGAGCGGATGCAGCGCGGAGCCGACGCCCTGTGGCGGTTCACCGGCGAGCTCTTCCAGCCCGTCGAGGGCGTGGAAATCGACTGGCAGTCGCTGCACGGCGGCTGGCTGGAGTCCGTCACCGCGGTGCTGGAGCAGGCCACGCTGACCGTGCCCGCCGGCCCGCAGTCCGGAGCGTGGACAGCGGGCGCGGGACGCCAAGGCATCCACACCGAGCCCTTCGGCCGGATGATCGCCGAAATGCAGCACCTGCATCGCAGCCACCCGGGGGCGTCATGGTGACCGAAACACTCCTGGAGCAGGAGCTGCACCGGCTGGCGGGCTCCGTGCCCGATCCCGAACTGCCCGTGCTGACCCTGGACGAGCTGGGGGTGCTCCGCGGCGTTGACGTAAGCGGGCCCGGCAGGGTCACCGTTCGCCTCACCCCGACCTACACCGGCTGCCCGGCGATCGAGGCCATGTCCGCCGACATCGAGCGGGTACTGCACGGCCACGGGATGACGGACGTCTCCGTGATCACCGTGCTCTCGCCGCCCTGGTCCACGGACGACATCACCGCGGAAGGACGCCGCAAACTGGCCGAGTTCGGTATCGCTCCTCCGCGCCCGCACGCCGCCACGGCTCCCGCGGGCGGCCCGGTGCCGCTCACGCTCTCCGTCCGCTGCCCGCACTGCGGCTCGACCGATACGGAGCTGCTGAGCCGGTTCTCCTCCACTGCGTGCAAGGCCCTGCGCCGCTGCGTGACATGCCGCGAACCGTTCGACCACTTCAAGGAGTTGTAGATGTTCCATCCGCTCCGGGTCCGCGCGATCGAACGGCTCACGGACGATTCGGTGGCCGTCACCCTGGCCGTGCCGGCCGAGCTGCGCGCGACCTTCCACCACGAGCCCGGCCAGCACCTCAATGTGCGCTACAGCGTCGACGGCGAGGAGATCCGCCGCTCTTACTCGATCTGTTCGCCGGCCACCGAGGGATCG
This sequence comes from Streptomyces sp. NPDC058051, assembly GCF_042885475.1. Taxonomy (NCBI): domain Bacteria; kingdom Bacillati; phylum Actinomycetota; class Actinomycetes; order Kitasatosporales; family Streptomycetaceae; genus Streptomyces; species Streptomyces sp. NPDC058051. Next base: position 142,842 of record NZ_JBHVRW010000015.1, on the reverse strand, counting down.
GCGGATCCGCTGCTGCGGGTGGGGATTCGGCTCGTCGACGGCGGCGCGTTCTCCACGTACGCGCTGAAGGAACTCGCCGTCGGTGACCTGGTCGAGGCGATGCCCCCGATGGGCCGCTTCGTACTCACGCCCCGCCCCGGGCGTTTCGCGGCGATCGTCGGAGGCAGCGGGATCACACCGGTGCTGTCGATCGCGGCGACGCTGCTGGCACGGGAACCCGACGCCGGCTTCTGCCTGATCCGCAGCGACCGGACAGCGGCGTCGACGATGTTCCTGGACGAGGTCGCCGACCTCAAGGACCGTTTTCCGGACCGGTTCCAGTTGGTCACGGTGCTCTCCCGGGAAGAACAGCAGGCAGGCCTCCCGTCCGGCCGGCTGGACGAGGACCGGCTCAGCGAGCTGCTGCCCGCGCTGCTACCAGTGGCGGAGGTGGACGGCTGGTATCTGTGCGGCCCGTTCGGACTGGTCCAGGCGGCCGAACGCTCACTGCACGGCTTGGGCGTCGACCGGATCCGTATCCACCAGGAGATCTTCCATGTGGACGAAAGCCCGAGCACACCCGCCCGCGCGCGGGCCGAAACGCCTGCCCACAGCAGTCTCACCGCGACCTTGGACGGCCGTTCCGGCACTTGGCCGGTAGAGGAGGGCGAATCGCTGCTGGAGACCGTGCTGCGCAGCCGCTCCGACGCGCCGTACGCCTGCAAGGGAGGTGTGTGCGGGACCTGCCGGGCATTCCTGGTCTCGGGAGAGGTGCGCATGGACCGCAACTTCGCACTGGAGCCCGAGGAGACAGGCGCCGGCTATGTGCTGGCGTGCCAGTCGCATCCAGTCACCCCGGAGGTGGAACTCGACTTCGACCGCTGACCGCGCCCCGCTCCACCTGCCCCGCACCCCCTGCGCTCGTTCCCTCCCTGCCCCTCCCGCCCCGCCCCTCCTGTTCCTTTCTCGTAGAACCTGTTCTATCTTGACGGCCCGTCAGATCTGTTCAGGGGAGCAGCGGTTCGCGGGAGGTCAGGGCAGTGGACTTCACCTTCACCGAGGAACAACAGGCAGCCGTCGAGGCGGCGAGAGCGGTCTTCTCGGGGGCTGCGCCCGACGGGGTGCCCAGCCCCGCCCTCGTGCCGGGCGCGGTGGCCGATGACATCGACCGCCCTCTGTGGGGCGGGCTCGCCTCAGGCGACCTGCTGAGTCTGATGCTCTCGCCGGAACACGGCGGGGCCGGGCTCGATCTCGTCGCCCTCTGTCTGGTGCTGCGCGAGTCCGCCAAGGTGCTTGCGCGGGTACCGCTGCTGGAGACGTGCGCGGTCGCGATGGTCCTTCAGCGCTACGGTGACGCGGGGCTGGCCGCCGAGTTGCTGCCCCGGGTCGGCCGGGGCGAGCTGGTCCTCACCGTCGGGGCCAACGGCCGCAGTGGCCACGATCCGGCCGAGCTCGCTGTCACCGCCCGCCGTGAAGGCCCCGCACACGGCGCCGGGGCCGGCGAAGGCTCTGGCACGGGGCCTGTCGGCAGCCCCGGAGACGCAGACGGCGATGCCGACGGCTGGGTGCTCGACGGAGTGCAGTCGGGGGTGCCGTGGGCACAGGCCGCGGACTGGATCGCGATTCCCTCCCACACCGGCGGGGGCGGGGCCGCCGTTGCCCTGATACGGCCCACCGACGACGGCGTCACTCTGTCCGAGCAGGTCTCCACCAACGGTGAGCTGTTCGCCGAGATACATCTGAACGCGGTACGAGTCGGCGGCCGGGCGCTGATCGACACCGCCGGGGCCTGGCAGTGGCTGCGTGCCCTGCTCACCACCGGGACCTGTGCGCTCGCACTGGGTCTGGGCGAGGCCGTGCTCGCCATGACGAGCGAATACACCGGCAGACGCGAACAGTTCGGCTTTCCCGTCGCCACCTTCCAGTCCGTCGCCGTACAGGCCGCGGACCGTTACATCGACCTGCGGGCCATGGAAGTGACGCTGTGGCAGGCAGCCTGGCGGATTTCGACCGGGGCCGGCGGTGCACTGCCCGTGGAGGGCGACGTCGCCGTGGCGAAGATCTGGGCGTCGGACGGCGTCCGCCGGGTCGTGCAGACGGCACAGCATCTGCACGGCGGCTTCGGTGCGGACACCGACTACCCGCTGCACCGCTACCACGCCTGGGCGAAGCAGATCGAACTCTCCCTCGGTGCCGCGGCGGCGCACGAGGAGGCGCTGGGCGACCTCCTGGCCGAGCATCTCCTCAGCTGATAGCGAAGCCGCCGCCGGAGCCGACACCCCCGGCTCCCCGGCACCGATCAGGTCCGCGGCCGGGACCGGCCGGGCGGACACCCGAACGCTCCCGCGGCCGAACGGGCACCCGGGCTCAGAGCACGAATGCCGGGCTGCCGTTGTCGGTGACCATCGGACGTCCGGCACCGTCCCAGGCAAGCATCCCGCCGTCGATGTTCACGGCGTCGATGCCCTGCTGCACCAGGTACTGGGTGACCTGGGCCGAACGGCCACCGACCCGGCACATCACATGCAGGCGCCGCCCCTCCTCGGCAGCCTCGGCCAGCTCACCGAAGCGGCTCACGAAGTCACTCATCGGGATGTGCAGGGCACCTTCGACATGCCCGGCCGCCCATTCGTTGTCCTCGCGGACGTCCAGCACAAAGCCGTCCGACGGCACCGCCGCGGCGTCCACCGAGGGCAGCGAGGCGAAATTCATGGGTCATGCCTTCTCTCGTACGTACGCTCCAGAGTCACCTGGAACGCTACTGCACCAGACCCGCCAGCTCCGTCTCACGCCGAGCGACCTCGCCCAGCAACTGCTCGGCGATCTCGTCGAGCAGCCGATCCGGATCGTCGGGCGCCATCCGCAGCATGGCTCCGATCGCGCTCTCCTCCAGCTCCCGGGCGAGCACCGTCAGGAGTTCCTTGCGCTGAGTCAGCCAGTTCAGCCGGGCGTAGAGCTCCTCGCTCTCGCTGAGCTCCGTCTCCGGTACCACCGGTCCCGCAGCCCACTCCTGCGCCAACTCCGTCAGCAGCGCCTCGTCCCCCCGCCCGTAGGCGGCGTTGACGCGGGTGATGAACTCCTCACGGCGTGCCCGCTCCGTCTCGTCCTGTGCCAGATCCGGGTGGGCCTTCCGGGCCAGCTCCCGGTAGAGCTTGCGTGCCTCCTCGGTCGGCCGCACCCGCTTCGGCGGACGGACGGGCTGCTCGGTCAGCATCGCCGCCGCCTCGGGGGACAGTCCGTCCGAGTCGATCCAGTCGTGGAACAGCTCGTCGACGCCCGGCATCGGCATCACGACCGCCCGCGCCTCCTGCGCCTTGCGGAGGTCCTCGGGATCGCCGGTCATGGCGGCCCGGGCCTCCGCGATCTGCGCGTCGAGCTCATCGAGGCGGGTGTACATGGGCCCGAGCTTCTGGTGGTGCAGCCGGGAGAAGTTCTCGACCTCCACCCGGAAGGTCTCCACCGCTATCTCGAACTCGATCAGCGCCTGCTCCGCCGCCCGCACGGCCTTCGCGAGCCGGGCCTCGGGCCGGGTCTCCCCCGCGGTCCCGCCACCGGCCCCGCCGGCCTCGTCGGCAGGCCCGGCGGCGGCACCGGTCTCCGCGTCGGCACCGGCCGGTCCTCCGTACCGCGCGTCCTGCACACGCTGCTCGGAGTGCTCGTGCGGCCGGTCGCTGTCCGGGCGGTGGTTGTCCTGCCGGTCATCGTCGTTCCGGGTGGTCGGCACCCCGGCGGCTTCGTGGGTCACCCGTCCAGCGTATGGCCACCGTGCGCGCCCCGAGGACACGCGGTCGGCACCGTGGCCCTCACACGCCCGGTTCGGCGGCTATCCGCCCCGAACCGATGGCCCGGACCAGCTGTGCGTGATCCGCCTCCGTGCGGTCCGCGTACGTCACCGCGAACGCCGCCACCGCCTCGTCCAGCTCCTCGCTCTTACCGCAGTAGCCCGCGAGCAGTCGCGGATCGGCGCTGTGCGCGTGGGCCCGGGCCAGGAGTGCGCCGGTCATCCGGCCGTAGTCGTCCACCTGGTCGGCCGCCAGTGCCGCCGGATCCACGCTGCCCTTGCGGTTCCTGAACTGCCGCACCTGGAAAGGGCGCCCGTCCACGGTGGCCCACCCGAGCAGAATGTCGCTGACGACCTGCATGCGCTTCTGCCCGAGCACCACCCTGCGCCCCTCGTGTGCCGCCTCCGGCACATCGAACCCGACAGCCGGGAGGTAGGGCGACAGCACGGACCGCCGCGCCTCCTTCACCTGCAGTACCAAGGGCTCACCACGGTGGTCCAGCAGAAGCACCACGTACGACCGCGTGCCGACGCTGCCCGTGCCGACCACCCGGAACGCCACGTCATGGATCGCGTACCGGGCGAGGAGCGGTACGCGATCCTCCGAGATGGTGGCCAGATAGCCGCCGAGTGACGCCGCCACCGCCGCGGCCTCCCCGTCCGGCACCCGCCTCAGCACCGGCGGCGCGTCCACGAAGCGGCGTCCGCCGTCCCCGTGGACCTCGGTGGACTTGGCCGCGAAGCGGGCGCTGGTGTTCTTACGGGCCTTCTCCGAGACCCGCTCCAGGGTGCCGAGCAGATCCCGCGCGTCCGTGTGCGAGACCAACTCCTCGTCCGCGATGGCGTTCCAGGCGTCGAGCGCGGGCAGCTTGGCCAGCAGCCGCATCGTCCGCCGATAGGCACCCACCGTGTCGTACGCCCCCTGTCGACAGGTGCTCTCGTCCGCCCCGGCCTCGCGCCCGGCGAGCACCAATGAGGTGGCGAGGCGCTTGAGGTCCCATTCCCAGGGGCCGAACACGGTCTCGTCAAAATCGTTCAGATCGATGACCAGGCTGCCCCGCGCATCGCCGTACAACCCGAAATTGGCCGCGTGCGCATCGCCGCAGAGTTGGGCGCCCACCCCGCTGACCGGCGTGCCGACCAGGTCATGGGCCATCAGACCGGCCGAACCGCGCAAGAACGCGAACGGCGTCGCCGCCATCCGCCCGACCCGGATCGGGGCGAGATCGGGCACCCTGCCCCGGTTCGACTCCTCCACCGCCCGCACGGCGTCGGGCCGCCCGGCCGGAAGGTCAAGGACGGAGTGGGAAGCCCTGGGCACCCTCTCCCTCAGCGCCTTTCCCGCCTGCCTGGGCGACGGCGATGCCCCCTTGCCCGCCGCAGCCGCCCGGCGCGCGAATCCCGGCACGACCGGAATGCGCGGATCATCCGTCGCAGCCCGCTGAACCGGCACTGTCGCTTCGATTTCACCCATGCCGCGCAGCCTCCCCCGCCTCGCCCTGCGCATCCGGCCCCATGCCCTGTCGCAGATCAATTGCGACGAAGGTACCGCCGCCCGTCAAAAGGCGTCCTCCCCTGTGGAAAACTCACCTCACGGCCTGTGGACAGCAATTCGTCCAGCTCACATGCCACCCCGTCGCGGTCGCACGCCGCGGTCCTGCCCGGACGCGTTCATCCGGTCAGACTCCGACGGCCTCCTCCAGCTCTTCCTCCAGCGCCTCCTCGCCGTCCGCCCCGGTCCGGGCTTCGGACCTGACGTGCCGCCCATGCCCCTGCGCATCCCCCGTGCCCCCGGTCTCCGGCGCGGCAATGGCACCGGCACCGGCACCGGCCAAAGCCGTCTCCGCGGCGGCCTTCCGCCGCTTCGCCTCGGCCAGCCCCGCCGCACCCATCACCGCGAGGCCCACCACGAACCAGAGCACGAGCACCAGCACATTCCTGCCGAGTGCGTGTCCGGCGAAGTACACGTGGCTGCGTACGCCCTCGACGAAGCCCGCACCGTTCCAGAAGGAATGCAGCGCGCCGAAGAAACCGGGCTGCAGTTCCGGCCGGAAGATGCCGCCGGAGCTGGTGAAGTTGAGCATCACGAAGAGCACCATCACGCCGAGCGTCGTCCACCGCTTGAGGAAGGTGTGCAGCCCGACGCCGATCAGCAGAATGCCCAGCGAATAGAGCCAGGCCATCGCCCAGAGACCGCCGAGACCGTGGTCGACGAGACCGAACAGCGGACCGGCGAAGACCGCTCCGATCAGGCTCACCACCAGGGAGGCGGCAACCGTCAGAGCGGCCCTGATCCGCAGCGCCAGCACCGCGCCGGCACCACCGATCACCGCGACCGACGCATACGAGCCAATACTGACCGCGACCAGCAGGAAGAAGATGCCCTGGCCGGTCGGATCCCCGTCGGCGGTCGGTGCCGTGTCCGTCACCTTCAGCGGATGCCCCTGCCCGGCCGCGACCTCGGTGAAGACCTTCTCGACGACCGTGGCACTGGTGTCGGATGACGCACTGGCCACCAGCAGCTCCGGGTGCTTCCCCGGCAGGTAGGCGCCGTAACTTGCCTGCGTGCTGAGGTGGTTCACCGCCGTCGCGCGATCAGGGACGGTGCGCACACTCAGCGCCCCGTCACCCTTGTCCTGCAGCGTCTGCGCGAGCACCTGCGCGCTCGGCCCCGACCCGACCACATCCACCCGCAGATCGTGCGGCTCAGGGGCGTGGAACGCCCCGAGGTAGGCGAGCCCCATGCCGACGCACATCAGAAGCGGCGTGACGAGATGGCTCAGCACATGACGCAGAGCAGCGGCGTTGGAGCCGGCGGCGGCACTCGGGCCTGACGACATTCGGAACACTCCAATAGTTGGCTTTTACAACTCATAACCCGTTGTACTATACAACTGAAAACTTGAGGATGGCGAAACGGAAGGCGGATCAGTGCCAGAGACCCCCGGAGAACGCGAAGAATCACTGGATGTCATCCAGCGCGAACTGACCGCTTTCGCACGCCGCGCGCGGGCCGCGGCGGCCCGCCTTCACCCGGAGCTGTCACTGGTCTCGTACACGCTGCTGTCGCACATCGACGACCGGCACGGCTGTCGCGCAACGGACCTGGCCGCGCATTACATGCTGGACAAATCGACAGTCAGCCGGCAGATCGGCGCCCTGGAGAAACTGGGACTGGTCGAGCGCCACCCGGACCCCGACGACCACCGCATCCAGGTACTGCACCCCACCGAGGCCGGAACCAAGGCGCTCGCATCGACACAGGCCAGCCGCCGCTCCGCCTACCAGGAACGCCTCGGGGACTGGACGGCGGACGATCTCGCCACCTTCGCGGAGTACCTGGTGCGCTACAACAGGGCGAACACGAGCGCGACCACCTCGCAGGCACCGAAGACCTGACTCGGCCGAGCAGCCGCCGACCCGCCCGGCGCCTCCGACACGACGGCCGGGACCGAACAGAACATCGGCTCACGTAAGTCTCGTAAGCCACAGAGACCTGATAAGCGACACATGACCCGGAAGCCCTCAAGCCTCACATCAGCCCCGCATCGCCGCAAGAATCCCCGAATTCGGTGTTTCACGTGAAACCAGATCCGGGAACGAAGAAGCCCCGCAGACCGTTGGCCTGCGGGGCTTCTCTACTTGTGCGCGAGGGGGGATTTGAACCCCCACGTCCCTAAGGACACTGGCACCTGAAGCCAGCGCGTCTGCCGTTCCGCCACTCGCGCAAGAGTGGTGTTTCCAGACTCTCTCACTGTTCGGTGCGAGCCCCTGGCGACATCCGGAAGATTAGCACGCTGGACAGGGTGGATTCACATCCGTTGTTTCACCGAACGACTGGCGGGAACCGGGAACGCCATACGGCTGCCCCCACTCCTCCTCAGTGCACCCCAGGTGCGGGACACTGTCTGGAGGCCGCCTCTACGATCCGTGTGAGAGGTGACACTCATCCACAGGGCAGACAAGGGGAACCAGCCGATTTCCCGACGCGTGGATACGATCAGTAAGCAGTACAGGGACGACCACAACGGAGGAGGTGCCCCATGGGAGTCATGAAGCGTTTCGAGCAGCGTCTCGAAGGTCTGGTCAACGGCACCTTCGCCAAGGTCTTCAAGTCCGAGGTCCAGCCGGTCGAGATCGCGGGAGCCCTCCAGCGCGAGTGCGACAACAACGCGACGATCTGGAACCGTGAGCGGACCGTCGTCCCCAACGACTTCATCGTCGAACTCAGCACCCCGGACTACGAGCGACTCAGCCCGTACTCGGGCCAGTTGGGCGACGAACTCTCGGGCCTGGTCCGCGACTACGCCAAGCAGCAGCGATACACCTTCATGGGCCCCATCAAGGTCCACCTGGAGAAGGCCGAGGACCTCGACACCGGGCTCTACCGGGTACGCAGCCGCACCCTGGCGTCGAGCTCGTCGCAGCAGCAGGCCCCCCAGGGCCGACAAGGATCGCAGAGCCACCCGGGACAGCACGCCCAGCCCCCGCAGCCGGGCCCCGGAGGACGATCTCCGCAGCCCACCGGCGGCTACGGCTACCCGCCCAGCTCCGCTCCCCCCATGCCTTCCGCACCACCACCGAGCGCCGGCAGGCCCGGGGCGCCCAGCACCGACCGGCACCCGCCGGCCGGCCCGGGCCACCTGCCCAACGCGCAGGTGCGACGCTGGATCGAGATCAACGGCACCCGCCATCAGATCTCCCGCCCGACGCTGGTGCTGGGACGCAGCACCGACGCCGACGTGCGGATCGACGACCCCGGCGTCTCGCGCCGGCACTGTGAGATCCGGACCGGAACGCCCTCGACGATCCAGGATCTCGGATCTACCAACGGCATCGTGGTAGACGGGCAGCACACCACCCGCGCTACGCTCCGCGACGGCTCGCGGATTGTCGTGGGCAGCACCACCATCGTTTACCGGCAAGCCGAAGGGTGAAGCGGGGGCAATGTCAGAGCTGACCCTGACGGTCATGCGGCTAGGTTTCCTGGCTGTTCTGTGGCTGTTCGTGATCGTGGCCGTCCAGGTCATCCGCAGCGACCTGTTCGGCACGCGCGTCACGCAGCGCGGCTCACGCCGCACTGCGGCCGACGCACGGCCGCCACAGGCGCGCCAGAACGCCGCGGCACCGCCGCAGCAACGCCAGCAGCCCGGCCGCCAGCGCCGGGGGGCACCCACGAAGCTGGTCGTCTCCGAGGGCACCCTCACCGGCACCACGGTGGCGCTCCAGGGGCAGACCATCACGCTGGGCCGGGCCCATGACTCAACGATCGTCCTGGACGACGACTACGCGTCCAGCAGGCATGCCAGGATCTACCCCGACCGTGACGGCCAGTGGATCGTCGAGGATCTCGGGTCCACCAACGGCACGTATCTCGACCGGACCCGGCTCACCACCCCGACACCTGTTCCGCTGGGCGCGCCGATCCGGATCGGCAAGACCGTCATCGAGCTGCGGAAGTAGTACGACAATGAGCGAGCGGAGCGAGCGAGCCGCGGCGGCCCGGGCAACGGACCCGGCCCGGCTCCCGAGCGGAGGGTGGGCAGTGTGGCTCGAGACCGGCTGTACCCCGAGCCGACGGGCGAGGTGCGCATGAGTCTTTCCCTGCGCTTCGCCGCCGGATCGCACAAGGGCATGATCCGGGAAGGGAACGAGGACTCCGGTTACGCCGGTCCTCGCCTTCTCGCCATTGCCGACGGGATGGGTGGACAGGCCGCCGGCGAGGTCGCCAGCTCCGAGGTGATCTCCACACTCGTCCAGCTCGACGACGACGTCCCGGGCTCGGACATCCTCACGTCGCTCGGCACCGCGGTCCAGCGGGCCAATGACCAGCTGCGCCTGATGGTCGAGGAGGACCCCCAGCTGGAGGGCATGGGCACCACGCTCACAGCCCTGCTCTGGACGGGCCAGCGCCTCGGCCTCGTCCACGTCGGTGACTCCCGCGCGTACCTGCTGCGCGAAGGCGTGCTCACCCAGATCACCCAGGACCACACCTGGGTGCAGCGGCTGGTCGACGAGGGCCGGATCACCGAGGAGGAGGCCACCACCCACCCGCAGCGCGCGCTCCTGATGCGTGCGCTGGGCAGTGGCGACCACGTCGAACCCGATCTCTCCATTCGTGAGGTCCGGGTCGGCGACCGCTACCTGATCTGCTCCGACGGGCTCTCCGGCGTCGTCTCCCACCAGACGATGGAAGAGACCCTCGCCAGCTACCAGGGCCCCCAGGAGACCATCCAGGAGCTGATCCAGCTCGCCCTGCGCGGCGGCGGCCCGGACAACATCACCTGCATCGTCGCCGACGTTCTCGACGTCGACAGCAACGACACCCTGGCCGGACAGCTCAACGACACCCCGGTCATCGTCGGCGCGGTCGCCGAGAACCAGGCCGCCCAGCTGAACGACGACGGTGCCATGCAGACCCCCGCCGGGCGAGCGGCCGGCCTCGGCCGTCCCGTTCCGCCTCCCGCCGGTGGCTTCGGCCCGCCCGGAAGCGGAGACGGCGGCTACGGCGGCATGCCGCACGGCTCCTTCGACGCGTACACCGACGACGACTTCGCCAAACCCGGCGGCGGCCGCAAGTGGCTCAAGAGGTCCTTCTACATCGTGCTCGCGCTCGCCGTCGTCGGCGGTGGTCTCTACGGCGGTTACCGCTGGACCCAGAACCAGTTCTACGTGGGCGCCAAGAACGAACACGTCGCGCTGTTCCGCGGCATCAGCCAGGACCTGGCGTGGGTCTCGCTCTCGAAGGTCGAGAAGGACCACCCCGAGATCGAACTCAAGTACCTCCCGCCCTACCAGCGCAAGCAGGTCGAGGCGACCATCGCCGAGGGCGACCTCACCGCCGCACGCGAGAAGATCGGCGAACTCTCCGTCCAGGCATCCGCCTGCAAGAAGGACGCCCAGCGACGTGCGGACGAGAAGGCCCGCTCCGACGAGGGCCAAGCCAGCGGCACGGACTCGGACGCCACCAAGACGTCCGGCACCTCCGACACCACCAAGACCAAGCCGACCGCCGCGACTCCCACTCCTGGTCCCAGCCTCTCGGAGGAAGAGAAAAAGCTGGTCCCGCAGTGCGGTAAGCAGTAAAGCCGTAGGGGGCCTTCAGCACCATGAGCGTTGTCACCAATACGACCACGATCGGCGCGATCGACGCGCCGAGCCGCCGCAACACCGAATTGATGATGATGGTCTTCGCCATCGCGATCTCGGTGTTCGCCTACGCCAACGTCGGGCTCGCCATAGACGGCACGCTCCCGTCCGGCATGTTCGGATACGGGGCAGGGCTCATCCTGCTCGGCGGCGTCGCCCACCTCGTGGTGCGGAAGTTCGCGCCGTACGCGGATCCGCTGCTGCTGCCGCTCGCCACACTGCTCAACGGCCTGGGGCTGGTGCTGATCTGGCGGCTGGACCAGTCGCCGAGGCTGATCCAGCGCGCGGAGACGTTGTACGGGTCGTACAGCGCCGACGCCCCCAAACAGCTGCTGTACTCGGCGATCGGTGTCGCCTTCTTCGTCGCCGTGCTGGTGATCCTCAAGGACCACCGCATCCTTCAGCGCTACACCTACATCTCGATGGTCGCGGCGCTGATCCTTCTGATCCTGCCGATGTTCTTCCCGGCGGTGAACGGCGCGAAGATCTGGATCAGCCTCGGCTCGCTCTCGATCCAGCCGGGAGAGTTCGCCAAGATCCTGATCGCCGTGTTCTTCTCCGGCTACCTCATGGTGAAGCGTGACGCACTGGCACTGGCCAGCCGCCGGTTCATGGGGCTGTACCTGCCGCGCGGACGCGATCTCGGTCCGATCATCACGATCTGGGCCCTGTCGATCCTGATCCTGGTCTTCGAGACCGACCTCGGTACGTCGCTGCTGTTCTTCGGCCTCTTCGTGGTGATGCTGTACGTCGCCACCGAGCGGACCAGCTGGATCGTCTTCGGTCTGCTGATGTCCGCGGTCGGCGCCGTCGGTGTGGCGTCCTTCGAGCCTCACGTGCAGGCCCGCGTGAGCGCCTGGCAGGATCCGTTCTCCTGTTACACGGACAATGGGGCCTGCGAGCAGATCTCGAACGCCATCATGTCGTTCGGTTCGGGCGGCACGCTGGGCACGGGCTGGGGACAGGGCCACTCCGACCTGATCGGCTTCGCGGCCAACGCCGACTTCATCCTCTCCACCGTCGGCGAGGAACTGGGGCTGGCCGGAATGATGGCCGTCCTGCTGATCTACGGCCTGATCATCGAGCGGGGCGTCCGCACGGCGCTGGCCGCCCGTGACCCCTTCGGCAAACTGCTCGCCATCGGGCTGTCCGGCGCCTTCGCGATCCAGGTCTTCGTGGTCGCCGGCGGTGTCATGGGGCTCATCCCGCTGAGCGGTATGACCATGCCGTTCCTTGCGTACGGTGGCTCGTCGGTGCTGGCCAACTGGGCGCTGATCGCCATTCTGATCCGGATCAGCGACACCGCCCGGCGCCCCGCCCCGGCCCCCGCCCCGTCCTCCGACGCCGAGATGACCCAGGTGGTCCGACCGTGAACAAGCCCCTCCGCCGGATCGCGATCTTCTGCGGTGTCCTCATCCTCGCCCTGCTCGCACGGACCAACTACCTCCAGTACGTCCGCGCCGACGAGCTGAACAGCCGCGACGAGAACCGCCGCGTCCGCATCGAGCGCTACGCACACGAGCGCGGCAACATCATCGTCGACGGCGACCCGATCACGGGTTCCGTCGAGACCAAGGGCAGCGACTTCAAGTACAAGCGGGTCTGGAAGAACGGCCCCATGTGGGCCCCTGTCACGGGCTACTCCTCACAGGCCTTCGATGCGACACAGCTCGAAAACCTGGAGGACGGCATCCTCACCGGCAACGACGACCGGCTCTTCTTCGACCGGACCCTGTCGATGTTCACGGGTGAGAAGAAGCAGGGCGGCAACGTCGTCACCACCCTCAACGCCGCCGCCCAGAAGGCCGCTTTCAAGGGGCTCGGCGACAAGAAGGGCGCCGTCGCCGCTCTCGACCCGCAGACAGGCGCCATCCTGGCCCTCGTCAGCACCCCCTCGTACGACCCCTCCTCCTTCGCGGGAAACTCCGACGCCGACGCCAAGGCCTGGCAGAAGCTCTCGAAGGACAAGGACAAGCCGATGCTCAACCGGACATTGCGCGAGACCTACCCGCCGGGCTCGACCTTCAAGGTCGTCACCGCCGCGGCCGCACTGGAGAACGGGCTGTACTCCAGCATCGACGAGCCCACCAAGTCGCCGCTGCCCTGGCGTCTCCCGCAGACCTCCCAGGATCTGGACAACGAGGGCAACATCCCGTGCGAGAACGCCTCGCTGCGAGAGGCACTGCGCTGGTCCTGCAACTCCGTCTTCGGCAAGGTCAGCGATGACCTCGGCAACCAGAAGATGATCGACCAGGCCAACAAGTTCGGCTTCAACAAGGAAATCTTCGTCCCGGTGCGGGCCGACGCCAGCGTCTACCCCAAGGACAACCGTCCGCAGAACGCCATGGCCGGCATCGGCCAGGCGTCCAACCGCACCACCCCCCTGCAGATGGCGATGGTCGCTGCCGCCGTCGCCAACGACGGCAAGCTGATGCAGCCGTACATGATCGCCCAGCGCCAGGCGCCGAACCTGGACGTGATCTACACCCACGAGAAGGAGCAGCTCAGCCAGCCGCTCTCGGGTGAGAACGCGCAGAAGCTCCAGGAGATGATGCAGACCGTCGTCGAGAGCGGCACGGGAAAGCGGGCCCAGATCCCAGGCGTCACCGTCGGCGGCAAGACCGGTACGGCCCAGCACGGTCTCAAAAACAGCGAGAAGCCGTACGCCTGGTTCATCTCGTATGCCAAGACCGACAGCGGCTCCCCGGTCGCCGTCGCCGTGGTCGTCGAGGACGGCCAGGCCAACCGCGACGACATCTCCGGTGGCGGTCTGGCCGCCCCGATCGCACAGGCTGTGATGAAGGCAGTCATCGACAGCAAAAGGTGATGCCTGTCACATTGGGCGCCGTACCTGCACATTGGGATACCGGTCAGATATCAGCTCCGGGCTCCGGGCCGATCAGGTAGTGCGAGGCCGGTAGCGTATGCGCGAGCAGCACACCGCCGGACCGCACACCGGTGCGGTCGGGACTGACGGAGAGGGCTGGAACAGTTATGGAAGAGCCGCGTCGCCTCGGCGGCCGGTACGAGCTGGGCTCGGTGCTCGGCCGTGGTGGCATGGCCGAGGTCTACCTCGCACACGACACCCGGCTCGGCCGCACCGTAGCTGTGAAGACACTGCGAGCCGATCTGGCGCGCGATCCGTCTTTCCAGGCCCGGTTCCGCCGTGAGGCCCAGTCCGCCGCCTCGCTGAATCACCCGGCGATCGTCGCTGTCTACGACACCGGCGAGGATTACGTCGACGGGGTCTCCATCCCGTACATCGTCATGGAGTACGTCGATGGGTCGACGCTCAGGGAGCTTCTGCACTCCGGCCGCAAGCTGCTGCCCGAGCGCACCCTGGAGATGACCGTGGGCATCCTCCAGGCGCTGGAGTACTCGCACCGCGCGGGCATCGTCCACCGTGACATCAAGCCGGCGAACGTCATGCTGACGCGCACCGGTCAGGTCAAGGTCATGGACTTCGGTATCGCCCGCGCCATGGGCGACTCCGGTATGACGATGACCCAGACCGCGGCCGTGATCGGCACCGCGCAGTACCTCTCCCCGGAACAGGCCAAGGGCGAGCAGGTCGACGCGCGTTCCGACCTCTACTCGACCGGTTGCCTGCTCTACGAGCTGTTGACGGTCCGGCCGCCGTTCGTCGGGGACTCGCCCGTCGCAGTGGCCTACCAGCACGTACGGGAGGAACCGCAGAAGCCCAGCACCTTCGACCCCGAGATCACGCCCGAGATGGACGCGATCGTGTTGAAGGCCCTGGTCAAGGACCCCGACTACCGCTACCAGTCGGCCGACGAGATGCGTGCCGACATCGAGGCGTGCCTCGACGGCCGGCCGGTCGCCGCCACCGCGGCGATGGGCGCTCCCGGTTACGGCGGCTACGACGCGTACGGCAACGACCAGCCGACCACCGCACTGCGCGCCACGGACCAGAACGGCGCGCCCACGTCGATGCTGCCCCCGGTCAACCCGGACGACGGCGGCTACGGCTACGACGACCGCCCGGACCGGCGCCGCCAGAAGAAGAGCAACACCTCGACGATCCTGCTGGTCGTCGCGGGCATCCTGGTGCTGATCGGGGCGATCCTGATCGGCCGGTCGGTGTTCAGCGACACCAACAGCGACAGCAACGTCGATGTGCCGAACCTGGTCGGCTCGACCGTGGAGGAAGCACAGCGGCTCGCGGACAACGCCGACGTGGTCCTCAAGATCGGCTCGCGCGAGCCCTGCGAGGACCAGGCCAAGGGCAAGATCTGCAGCCAGAGTCCCGCCGACGGCAAGATGGCGGAGAAGGACACGGTCACGGTCGTCGTCTCCACCGGTGCGCCGAAGGTCGATGTCCCGGATGTCGTGGAGAAGACCGAAGCGACCGCGCGCAAGGATCTTGAGGACAAGGGCTTCACGGTGAACGTCACCGCGGTCGAGTCCGACAAGACCCCGGGTACCGTCACCAAGCAGGACCCCGAGGGCGGCTCGAAGGCCGAGAAGAACTCCGAGGTCACGATCACGGTGGCCAAGCAGCAGACCCAGCAGGTGCCGAACGTGGCCGACCGGGACTACGACGCCGCGGTGGCCCAGCTCAACGCTCTGGGCTTCAAGAACGTCTCCAGGACCGACATCGACTCGGACAAGCCGGCCAACCAGGTCATCAGCCAGACTCCGGCCCCGGACTCGTCGCAGCCGCTGGAAACCCAGATCGTGCTGACGGTCTCGAAGGGTCCGCAGCAGACGCAGGCACAGGTTCCCGAGGTCAGGACCAAGAGGGTTTCCGAGGCCCGGCAGTTGCTGGCTCAGGCCGGCTTCACGAACATCCAGTTCGCGAACGGCAACTCTCAGGACGACAACGCCATCGTCACCGGCATCGATCCTCAGCCGGGTACGCAGGCGGATCCGGCGACTCCTGTCACCCTCAGCACCATGGGCGGAAACGGGAACGGGAACGGGAACGTCTTCGGCGGCCCGTCCGGCTCACGCGACTGACGCCGAACGCACCATCCGAGGGCCCCGGCACCGCAACGGTGACCGGGGCCCTTCGCCGTACCCGCCACACCTGCCCTCATAGCTGAGGCAGCGTCATGGCTGAGGCAGCGCGCATGCGGCCGGAGAGACCGCTCCGCAAGGCCCGGAGCCCGGATCGATTGCGCCTTGGGGCCCGGCTCGTCAGGTCGGCCGGTCGGCCACCAGTCGGCTAACGCAGCTCCGCCGGCTTCGTACGGTCGTTGTCCACCTTCTCCGTACGCACCAGTTCGCCCCACACGATGTAGCGGTACTTCGACGTGTAGACCGGTGTGCACGTCGTCAACGTGATGTAGCGGCCGGGCTTCTTCGCCCCCGATCCCTTCGGCACCGGTTTCAACACGTCGACGTTGTACTTCGACGTCTCGGGGAGCTCCCTGAAGACCTTGTAGACGTACCAGGTGTCCTTGGTCTCGAAGACGACCGCGTCACCCGTCTTCACCTTGTCGATGTTGTGGAACTTGGCACCGTGTCCGTCGCGGTGTGCCGCCAGGGTGAAGTTGCCCTGCTCGTCCCAGGGGAGAGCGGACTTCACCGGGTCCGTGTAGTAACCCGCGATGCCGTCGTTGAGGTTCTCGGTGTCGGTGCCCTTCTTGACCAGCACCTCGCCGTTCTTCATCGACGGAACGTGCAGGAAGCCGATGCCGTCCTTGGTGTCCAGCGCGCCCGGTCCACCGGCCCAGCGGTCGCGGACGGTGTGCCCCTGTTTGGTGGCCTCGCGGTCGGCGAGCACGTTGGTCCACCAGAGGGAGTAGGCGACGAAGAGACCCAGCACCAGACCCGCGGTGATCAGCAGCTCGCCGAAGACACTGATCGCGGTCGCGACGGGATGACGCCCGCTGCGCCGCGGCGGGGGCGCGGACTCGCCGACTCGCTCTTCGTGCTCGGTCCTCGCTGTCACCGCACCCGTCCCTGTCGTGATGATGATTCAGCCGACGAGCGCGTCGGGCTTCCCCTTGCTGCGCGGTCGTTCGTCGACCATCTTGCCCCAGACGATCAAACGGTACGTACTCGTGAATTCCGGTGTACAGGTCGTCAATGTGATGTAGCGGCCCGGCTCGGTGAACCCCGAACCGGGAGGCACCGGGCCGATCACCGAGACGTTGGACGGCGACGTCTGCGGAAGGGTCTTCGTCGCCTCGTACGTGTAGTACGCATCCTGTGTCTCGACCACGATCAGGTCACCGGGACGGAGCCGATTGATGTAGCGGAACGGTTCTCCGTGCGTGTTGCGGTGACCCGCCAGCGCGAAGTTTCCCTGTTTGGCCGACGGCATCGCGGTGCGCAGCGTGCCCTCGCTGTAGTGGCCGACCATGCCCCGGTCGAGGACCTTCTCCTTGCTGATGCCCTCGGCGATCGGAGCGACGACGTCCAGTTCGGGGATGTGGATGATGGCGAATCCCTGCCCCGCCTCGAACACACCCGGGTTGCGGTCACCCTTCGCCCAGTCGTCCTGGATCTTGTGCGTCTCCTTGCCGGCGTACTGGTCGGCACGCACATTCGTCCACCACAGCTGGTACGTGACGAACAGCAGCATCAGCACGCCGAGGGAGATGAACAGTTCCCCGACGACCCTGCTGGCGACGACGGCCGGGCTGTCCTTGGCCGCCCGCGCCGCACGCCGTGCCTCGACGCGCGACATCGGCTTCGCCGCCGGCGTCGTCGTCTCCGGCTCCGGCTCCGGCTCCGGTGCGGCACGACGGCGGCCACGCCCCTTGGCAGCGCGCCGACGCTCGGCGCGGCCGCCGGTGCGTGATTCCGGATCGGTCGTCCCAGGTGCCGTGTCCGGTTCCTCGGAGCTCTCCGCAGCGCTCTCCGGCTCCGGCTCCGGCGCCGGTTCGAAGACCGGCTCCGGACCGGACTGCGGTTGCCGGGTCGTCCTCGCCTGCTCGACCAGGCGCCGGGTGTCCGCGGTACGCAGACCGACCGTCTCGTCGTCGAGCGGGAAGGAACGGGGAACAGGCCGCGCCCGGGGCGCGGGGACCGACGGCGCGGGGACCGACGGCGCGGGCCCCTGCTGCCCGTACCAGTCCCGTTCGAAGCCCTCCGGGTCGTACCACTCCGGCGGGGTCTCCTCGGGCCTCTGCGCCCCTTGTGGAGGCTGCGTAGGCCCCTGCGCCGGCGTCGGGGCCGGCCGGTCCGGCGCCCGATGCAGACCTCGCCCCGGCGCCGGCTCGTCCGACGGGCTGTCGCCCGTCCGGAACCACGGCGAGGTGTGCTGCCCCGGCAGCGGGTCGTTCAGCGGATCCGCCAGCCGGTCGACCGCCGCCTCGAACGCGCCTGCGGCCTCGTACGCTCCTTGCTCGTACGGGCCGTCCTGTCCGGCGTCGTGTTCGGGGCGGAGTGCGGTCACGCGACGGCCTTGCCCACCACCGGCGCGAGCCCCGCCGATCTGGCGACGGCTCCCGTGTCGCCGCACTGCGCCAGCCAGTTGGCCAGCATCAGATGGCCGTGCTCGGTCAGTACCGACTCCGGGTGGAACTGCACGCCCTCCACCGGCAGGTCGCGGTGGCGCAACCCCATGATGATGCCGTCGGCGGTGCGCGCCGTGACCTCCAGCTCCGCCGGAACCGTGTCGGGCTCGGCGGCGAGCGAGTGGTAGCGGGTCGCGGTGAAGGGGGACGGCAGACCGGCGAAGACCCCGGTGCCGCCATGGACCACCAGGGAGGTCTTGCCGTGCAGCAGCTCCGGGGCGCGGTCCACCACACCGCCGTAGGCCACCGCCATCGACTGCATCCCGAGGCAGACTCCGAAGACCGGAACGCCGGTGGCCGCGCAGTGGCGCACCATCTCGACGCAGACTCCCGCCTGCTCCGGAGTGCCGGGGCCGGGTGAGAGCAGCACGCCGTCGAAGCCGTCCTGGGCGTGCGAAGTCGTCACCTCGTCGTTGCGCAGCACTTCGCACTCGGCGCCGAGCTGGTAGAGGTACTGGACGAGGTTGAAGACGAAGCTGTCGTAGTTGTCCACGACAAGGATGCGGGCGCTCACTGGCCTGCCCCCGATCCGGTCGAGCTGTCGACGGTCGCGTCGCCGAACGGAAGCAGCGGTTCCGCCCACGGGAAGACGTACTGGAAAAGCCCGTAGACGACAGCCAGCACCAGCACCAGCGAAATGAGCCCACGCACCCACGCGTTGCCCGGCAGGTGCCGCCAGATCCAGCCGTACATGCTGTCCCCTCCATTCGGTACGGGACCAGACTAAAGGGCCGGGGCACCGGCATGGGTCAGCTGTGGAAAGCTGCCGGTCTGCCGTCGGTCACGGGCTGGGTGGCGTCGAGGTGCGCCCAGGCGATCAGCCGGTGGCTGCTTCCCCATTCGGGGTCACAGGTGGTCAGCGTCAGATAGCGGCCGGGCCCGTCGTAGCCGGACGTGCGCGGGACGGGATCGATGACCCCGATGTCGCTCGGCACCGTCCGGTAGGGCTTCTTGTCGATGCGGTACGTGAACCACGTCGTCCCGTCCGTCAGGACCACCGCGTCTCCCGGGCGCAGCCGCGGGAAGTCCTTGAACGGATCCCCGTACGTGCGGCGGTGTCCGGCCAGTGCGAAATTGCCTGTCGCGCCGAGGCGCGCGGTTCCGCTGTAGTGGCCGATCCCCTTCTGCAAGGTCCTGACTTCGGTGTTCTCCAGGACGGGCCATTCCCAGCCCTTGCCGAAGCGGGGTATGTACAGCATCGCGAACGGCTTGCCGTCCCGGTACGCCGCAGGTGCGGGGGCCGACGGCTTCGACGTACGCGGCGTGGGCGCGGGGTCCGCGGGCTCCGGGGACGTGCCCGGCGCGGGTGCGGAGACCGTTCCCTGCGCCCACCGGTCGCGCAGGGTGTCGATCTGGTCCTCGGTCGCGCCGGCGGCCTTCACTCCGGTCCAGAACAGCACGTACACCACGAAGAGCACGATCAGGGCTCCGACGGTGATGCAGAGTTCGCTGAACGTCCTCACGATCAGTCGCACCGACACCGCGTCGGCCTCCCCACAGCTGCTCGCTACTCCACCGGCTCCGCGTAGTGGAGGTCCACTGTGCCGGAGTAGCCGGGAAGAGTCACCGCCCCGTGCTCGTCGACTTTCCAGCCGAGCCCGTACGCCTTGACGTAGAGCAGGTAGTTACTGATCGCCGGGGAGCCGTCGAGCGCCTGCTTGAGCTCGGCGGGGTCGCCGACCGCGGTGATCTTGTACGGCGGGGAGTAGACGCGGCCCTGGAGGATCAGCGTGTTGCCGACGCAGCGCACCGCGCTCGTGGAGATCAGCCGCTGGTCCATGACCTGGATGCCCCGGGCGCCGCCCTGCCAGAGGGCGTTGACGACGGCTTGCAGGTCCTGCTGGTGAATGACCAGGTCGTTGGGTTGCGGGTCGGGGTAGCCGGGGTTGGCGGTGGCGTCGGGCGGCGCGTCGTCGAGCGTGACGGACACGGACCGGCCGGTGATCTTCGTGGTGCCCGCGGTCCGCTCCAGCTCCTTGAGCCGGGCGGCCTCCGACTCGGTGGAGCCGTCGTCGCGGCGGACGAGAGCGTCGATGTCCTCGCGCACGGACGCGTTGGTCTCGTCCAGCTGGGCGTTCTTGCCGCTGCGCTGCTGGATGAGGTCGGAGAGCTTCAGCAGCGAGGAGTCGGTGCGGAGATTGGTGCCCTTGGCCGTGTTGGCGCTGGTGACGAAGATCAGTCCGGCGAGGGCGAAAACGGCAGCGGAGAGCACTCTGGCCGGGTGCCGGATCGTGCGCCGGACCGGCCCTCGGGGAGAGTCGGCAGAATTGCTCAACGTACCCTTATCTCCTTCGGCGCCACGGAAGCACTACGCTAACGGACGCCCGGGGGAGGCAGCATTCCCCCTCGCGCCCCGCCCCGGCGCCAGCCATAGTTCCCTGCGCGGTCACGCAGCGCATCGACAGGAGAGTTCCTCGTGCCGAAGTCACGTATCCGCAAGAAGGCCGACTTCACGCCCCCTCCGGCGAAGCAGGCAACCAACATAAAGCTCACCAGCCGTAGCTGGGTGGCGCCGGTGATGCTGGCGCTCTTCCTGATCGGACTGGCCTGGATCGTCGTCTTCTACGTGACCGACGGCGATCTCCCGGTCTCGTCGCTGGGTAACTGGAACATCGTCGTCGGCTTCGGTTTCATCGCCGGCGGCTTCGGTGTCTCCACGCAGTGGAAGTAGCATCGCGGGGCGCCTGATCCCCCAGCGGGGCCTGATCCCACAACGGGGCCCGGTCCCGCAACCCTTGCCCCAAGTTACCCACAGCGTTATCCACAGGCGGGGGAAAAGGTCAGACGATCTGTGGATAACTCCTTGGCTGTTGACGCCGATGTGACTGCAGTTTCCCCCATCCGGGGACGGCGCGCCCCTTGTCTCTCCTGGGAAAACCCAGCTCAGCGACAAGGGGCACAGTTGTTCCCATGGGATGCACAAGATCTGGGGCTCACTGTGGACAACTGACCGAGAAGACACCCCCGAGGGCGCGGAGGACACTCCGTTCAGGTCAGATCAGCCCAGCACGGCCAGGTCAGGTCAGGTCAGGTCAGGTCAGGTCAGGTCAGGTCAGGTCAGGTCAGCCCAGCACGGTCAGGTCAGTAGACGCGGCGGACAGGTACCCGCTCAGGTCAGCGCGGCCGTTCTGGCCACGACGATCACGACCACGGCCGCCAGGACCAGGGCGCAGGTGCCGTACTGCACCAGCGCGCGCCGCTCACGGGGAGCGTGCACCATGCCGATCGCGATCAGTGTGCCCGCGACCAGACCACCGACGTGCGCCTGCCAGGCGATGCCGCCCCAGGGGTTGAAGGTGATGACCAGGTTCACCGCGAGAAGCACGAAGACCGGGCGCATGTCGTAGTTGAGCCGGCGCATGAGCACAGCGGTGGCACCCAGCAGGCCGAAGATCGCCCCGGAGGCTCCCAGCGAGCCCTGAACGGGTGCGGCGAGCCAGTAGGTGAGGGCGCCGCCCGCCAGGCCGGAGAGCATGTAGAGCGCGAGGTAGCGGGCACGGCCGAGCATGGCCTCCAGCGGCCCGCCGAGCCACCACAGCCCCAGCATGTTGAACAGGATGTGCCACAACTCCTGATGCAGGAACATCGACGTCACCAGCCGGTACCACTGGCCCTCGGCGACACCCTCCAGCGGGCCGCCGAAGGAGGTCGTGGCCCGGCCGAGCAGCACCAGGTCGTTGACCAGCGCCCCGTTCGCCAGAACGGCGATGTACACGGCGATATTGATGCCGAGAAGGATCTTGGTGACGAGCCGGGGGTCGCCCGCGATGGGGGCTCCGGCGACCGTGCGCGGCCGGGCGGCGCCCGGGCCGTGTCCCGTACCGGCTCCCTGGCGGGCGCAGTCCGGGCACTGGAAGCCGACCGAGGCATTGACCATGCACTCGGGGCAGATCGGGCGGTCGCAGCGGGTGCACCGGATGTGCGTCCCGCGGCCGGGGTGGCGGTAGCAGTCGAGCGAGCCGTCCGTCGCGGCGGACCGGTCCTGGTCTCCCGGCGGCTGGTCCATCGGTCCCATCGCTTCCCGGTCCCCTCGGTGCTCGTCGTGGCGGCAGCACGCACAACGCGGCCCTGCTCGTCCGCTATGTAACGAGTACGGACGAGCAGGGCGATTGGTTCCCGGAAGGCGAATCAGAACGTGATCATGTGATGACCAGTGGTGATCAACGGCTCTCGATGGCGACCGACTCGATCACGACGTCCTGCAGCGGGCGGTCGGTGCGAGCGTTGGTCTTGGCCGCCGCGATGGCGTCCACGACCTTCTGGCTGGCAGGGTCGACGACCTCACCGAAGATGGTGTGCTTGCCGGTCAGCCACGCGGTCGGCGACACCGTCAGGAAGAACTGCGAGCCGTTGGTGCCCGGCCCGGCGTTGGCCATGGCCAGCAGGTACGGCTTGGTGAAGGCGAGATCGGGGTGGAACTCGTCGGCGAACTCGTACCCCGGACCACCGGTGCCGTTGCCCAGCGGGTCGCCACCCTGGATCATGAAGCCGCTGATGACGCGGTGGAAGACGGTCCCGTCGTACAGCGGGTCCGTGGACTTGTTGCCGGTTGCGGGATGCACCCACTCACGCTCGCCCTTGGCGAGCTCGACGAAGTTCTTGACCGTCTTGGGCGCGTGGTTCGGCAGGAGCCGGATCTCGATGTCGCCCTGATTGGTCTTCAAGGTGGCGTAAAGCTGCTCGGCCACGATCTGCCTTCCGTAAGTCCTCTGTGACGTCCACCGATCCTCGCACGGACCGTCCGCTCCGACGCCCGGCCGCCACCGCCGACGCACTGCGGTCACCTTCTTGCCCGATACGGCCGCCCGCACATTCGGGCCGATTCGGCCCCGCCCGCCTGCGACTTCCCCGAAAGTCCCGGGTGCCGCTCCCGACGGGAACAAATGCGGCCAAGCGCGTGACGAACCGGCGCAGGCCGGGCCGAACCGTGGCATTGTCGTCGACAAGCCCCCCTTGTACCGCATTATCCGAATACATCACAGATGGTCTTAACAACTCGTATGCCCGCCCCGCATGCCAGGCAGGCGTCCGACAGGCATGATCTCGAAATGGGTGGAAAGGCGGAGTGTCCACCCGCCACCAAGGAGGAGGATCCCGTGACCCGCATCGACAGCGTGCGCGCCGCAACCGACTCGGCGAAGGACAGCGTGCAGCACGCCGCGGAAGTGGTGGCGCCCTACGCCGGCTCGACCAAGGACCAGGCCGCGCATCTCGCGTACGAGGCCCGCGTACGGCTCGCGCCGAAGATGTCGAAGGCAGCCCAGCAGGCCCGCGTCCAGTACGACGCGGTCCTGGCACCGCGTATCGAGCTGGCCCGTGCCCATGTACCCCCCAGGGTCGACGAGGCCGCCCAGCGCGCCTCGCTCCGCACCCGCCGGGCCGCCCGTACCGCCGCCGACTACACCCTGCCGCGCGTCGAGCAGGCGAGGGCCGTCGCCCAGCCCCTGGCCGAGGAGGCCACGGCCCGCAGCGCCGCAGCGCTGGCCGCGCTGCGCAGCCAGGTCACCGCGAAGGAGATCAGGCAGCTGGCCAGAAAGCACGAGCGGCGGGCGAAGGCCGGCCGACTGTTCAAGGGGTTCGCCGTGGTCGGCATCGTGGCGGGCGGCGCCTACGCCGCCTGGAGGTGGTGGGACAAGCAGGCCAACCCGGACTGGCTGGTCGAACCGCCCGCTCCCACCGAGGTCTCCGACCGCGCGCCCCTGTCCTCGGTCGACGGCAGCGGTCCGGGCTCGGTCGACCCGGAAGGCCGGACCAAGCCGACCGACACCGGAACCAAGGGGACGGACGGCCCGGAAGGTGTGGACGGCACCGATCTCGACGACGGCCGCTGATCTGCTCCCGCACGACGGAAACGGGCGCCGGAAGACAATGTGGTCTTCCGGCGCCCGTTTCCGTCGCCTGTGGAACCCAGGAGATTCGAACTCGGCATCGTTACCTTCTTCGATCCGTGACGACGTACCGGCGCAGTCCCCGAACGGGCGGCCAGACGTGCGAGTTGAGGCCGACTCCTGTCCAGGACAACTCCAGGACAACTCCAGGAAACTCCAGGCAGCTCCAGGACAGCTCCAGGAAGGCAGTACAGGCTGTGGACAGCAGCCGCAGCGGTCCCGACGGCACCACAGGACGAAGAAACCCCTCTGAACTACGTTTCCGTAGTTCAGAGGGGTTTCGAAGATGTGGAGCCTAGGAGATTCGAACTCCTGACATCTGCCTTGCAAAGGCAGCGCTCTACCAACTGAGCTAAGGCCCCGAAAAACGGACAGCAGCAGACGCTTCAGACGTCCCGACCACCGCCGCAGACCAGAGTACCGGGTACCCCCTGGAATCTTGCAAAAAGATGGGGACTCCCGGTCGGCGACCACGCTCCGTAAGATGCTCGACGAGGTTCGCAGCAGCGAAGGGGAGTCGCCATGGATGTAGCTCAGCAAGAGGCAACGGCAAGAGCCAGGGAGCTTCAGCGCACTTGGTACGGAGAACCTCTCGGGGCGCTGTTCCGGAGGCTCATCGACGATCTCGGCCTGAACCAGGCCCGGCTCGCCGCGGCCCTCGGGCTGTCCGCGCCCATGCTCTCCCAGCTGATGAGCGGCCAGCGGGCGAAGATCGGCAACCCCGCGGTCGTCCAGCGTGTCCAGGCCCTCCAGGAACTGGCCGGTCAGGTAGCCGACGGCAGCGTCAGTGCGGGGGAGGCGACCAACCGCATGGAGGAGATCAAGAAGTCCCAGGGCGGCTCCGTCCTCACCGGCACCGGCCAGACCTCCCACACCGGCGGCGCTCCTACCGTCCGGCGGGTGGTGCGTGAGATCCAGTCGCTGCTGCGATCGGTCGCGGCCGCCGGTGACATCATCGATGCCGCCGACTCCCTCGCCCCGACCCACCCGGAACTGGCAGAGTTCCTCAAGGTGTACGGCGCAGGGCGCACCGCGGACGCGGTGGCGCACTACGAGGGACACCAGAACTAGGCCCTGTCCGTCACCTCCCGCCTGCCCCGCGACGCCATGAGCGCACTCTCGCCGCCCCGGGCGAAAGCCCACGTACATCCGCCGGCGCACCGAGAGCACGCACCTGACACCGCAGGGCCCGCCCTCCGGGCGGACGACGGGAGTCCGACGACAGGATCCGGGCACTACCCCCGAGAGCCGGGCACGAACCGGAACAGCAACTGGGAGCGGTCGCAGCGCAATGGGTGAGGTCTTCGCCGGTCGGTACGAACTGATCGATCCGATCGGACGTGGTGGGGTCGGCGCCGTCTGGCGCGCCTGGGACCACCGGCGCCGCCGATACGTGGCCGCCAAGGTCCTTCAGCAGAGCGACGCGCACACCCTGCTGCGCTTCGTCCGCGAGCAGGCACTGCGGATCGAGCATCCGCATGTGCTGGCCCCGGCCAGCTGGGCCGCGGACGACGACAAGGTCCTGTTCACCATGGATCTGGTGAGCGGGGGTTCGCTGGCGCATGTCATCGGCGACTACGGACCCCTGCCTCCCCGTTTCGTCTGCACGCTGCTCGACCAGTTGCTCTCCGGTCTGTCGACGGTGCACGCGGAGGGCGTCGTGCACCGGGACATCAAACCCGCCAACATCCTGATGGAGGCCACCGGAACGGGACGGCCGCATCTGCGCCTCTCCGACTTCGGTATCTCGATGCGCAAGGGCGAGCCGCGCCTCACCGAGACCAACTACGTGGTGGGAACACCCGGTTACTTCGCACCCGAGCAGATGATGGGCGCGGAACCCGACTTCCCCGCCGACCTGTTCGCGGTCGGTCTCGTCGCGCTGTACCTGCTGCAGGGGACGAAGCCGGACGCACGGGCCCTCGTCGAGCACTTCGCCTCGTACGGCACTCCCGGTGCCCCGGAAGGGATCCCGGAACCGCTCTGGCAGGTCCTGGCGGGCCTGCTGCAGCCGGATCCCCAGGCCCGGTTCCGTACGGCCACGGGCGCGCGCAAGGCACTGGCCGCCGCGGTCGACATGCTCCCCGGACCCGACGCCGACGATGAGCCCGTGGAGGTCTTCGACCAACTCGGGCCACTGCCCGACGGTTTCGGCCCCACCGGACCGATCACAGCCCCCCGGACGGCCGTTCAGGACGCGCAGCCCGGCCGGACGGACCAGCAGCCCCACCCCCGGCCGCCGGTCCCGATGTCGGAGACGGGCAGCTTCCATCTCCCGCCTCCGCAAGCGCCCATGTCGCCGCACCACCCGGTGCGGCCGGACGCGCCCCTCACTCCGCTTCCGGCGGACACGGCCGCCCCCTTCCCCGCGCCGGACCCCTCGCAGGCCCCCACGGCTGCCGCAGTGCGGTCCGATCCGGCTCTCACCCGTGCGTACACCGTCGGACAGCCGCAGGCCGCCCCGCTCGGAGCGGGCGTTGCCCCGCACCACCAGGCCGCTGTTCCCGCGCCCGTCCCGCAGACGCGTCCGGGACCGCCCCTGAAGGTGGCGGTCCCGGTCCTGCTCCTGGCACTGGTCTGTTTCGCCGTGGGCATCTGGGCACTGACCCAGAGCTGAGCACAGCGGCCCGGTTCCGCAGCCGTACGCGGCGGTGGCCCCGGCCGGCTCTACCAGGACTGCGGCGGCCCTCCGTACGGCGACCGCACGTCACCGGCCGGGCCCCCCGGGACGGGACCGTTCGAACCGGCCGGGGCCGCGGAGGCGGCCACCGCGCGGCGCCGGGCCAGCAGCGTCCACACGCCCAGTCCGAGCACCAGCACCGCACCCGCGCCGATCCCGGTCACACCGACCGTCCGCATGGTGTCGCTCCTGGCCGCCGCCTCCGGGCCGCTCCGGCCGCTCCTCGCCGTGTCCTTGTCGTCCTGCGTGACCGAGAAGATCCCGGCGTCCCCGGTGTAGGGCGTCTTCTGCGCCGTGCCTTCGACCTTGATCCTGAGAGTCAGCGGAATCGCCTTCTCGCCGTACGACTTGGCGACCTTCGGACTGAGGGACACCGACAGGTAGTACCAGCCGGCGAACCGCATGGCACTGTCGCCGGCGTTGTAGTCGTACCGGTTCTCGTACGCCACCGGAGGCAGCGGATCCAGCGATACGGACGTGGGCTTGCCGGAGTACGACAAGGGCGTCGCGGCGTCGACATGGCCGTGCGCCGGGTTGTCCAGGGACACCGCGAGCGCGCTGCTGATGTAGTCGTCCGAAGCGCTGCTGTTGCTCAGGTCGGCGGTGGCGAAGATCTGCTGTCCCCAGTCCACCGGTACCCGGTAGAAGAGCGTCTGCCCGGGTGCGATGCTGTCGTGCCACTCACCGGTCTCCAGGCTGGTCGCGTCGTAGTAACTGCTGCCGCCTGACCGGTTCTGCGGGGCCGCGGTGGGCGGCACGGGCGACGCCGAAGGCCAGTCCTCCGGCGCCTCGGTCGGCACCGAGGCCCCCGGTTTCAGCTGCGGCTCCGACGCGTAGCGCAGTTCCAGGTCCCACGCCTCGGGCGAGGAGGTGGCCTTGCTCTCCCGCTCGATCAGGACGTTGTAGGTTCCGGCCTCCTGGCAGATGTGGCTGTCCTTGTCCGTGATCCGGTAGGCGTAGGCCGCGATCGGACGCGGGAACTCCGTCGACTGGAACCGCGCGTCCTGCGCACCGCATTTCAGATCGGTGCTGTCCCTGATGCTGACCGAGATGCCGTCGCCGTAGGCGACCTGGCCGCCGCCCTTGGGCACGGCCACCGCCGAGACGTAGGCGTTGGTCGTCGCGTCGAGGTTCAGGCGGTAGTAGAGCTTCTCACCGGGCTTGATCGAACTCTTGTAGACCGATCCGGCAGTCAGCACCGACGCCTCGGTACTGACGTCCGCGCCGCTGACCTTCTTCGCCCCGGGGTCGAAGGTGTACGTGGCGGTCTCCCCGGCCGCGTACGCCTGCCCCGGCAGCGCCGCCGCCGCGCACATCGCCGCCGCCGCGGCCAGCGCCGCCCGGCCCCTGTTGCGCTGCCTCATCACGCGCTCCCCCTCGTCGTCTGTGCGGCGCGCCCGCGACGCCCTCGTACGCACGCGAGCACCACGATCACCACCACCACGGCGCCCGCCCCGGCAGCGGCCGCGATGCCGGTCCATCCTGCCCCGCCCGCACCACCGGTGTCTTCGGCGCTGCTCGAATTGCCCCGCTTGTCGTCCTTCTCGGCCACGGCGACGGCATGATGTGCGGGGCCGGTCCGTACGCCGCTACGCCCTCGGCCCGGTTGCCCGGTTGCCCGGTTGCCCGCTTGCCCGCTTGCCCGCTTGCCCGCTTGCCCGCTTGCCCGCTTGCCCGCTTGCCCGCTTGCTCCGGAACGGTAGCCGTCCGCGGAGAGTTGCGGCGCCCCTTGAAGCTGCGGGGCCGGCGATACAGCATCCGGTGCGTTGCTCCGGTGAACCCACGAGCACAGGCGCCACGGTCCCGCAACAGCACGAAGCCCCGGCCGCTCAGCGACCGGGGCCCGCAATCAGGCTGTTCTGTCTCACACACCCGAACCTGCGGGCACGGAGTCAGTCGCCTCCGTCCACAGATCCTGCTCGGCGCGATCCGCCTGGATCTGGCGGTACACGAGGAGCCCGCCGATGGCGGCCAGTGCGACCAGGAGAAGCTTCTTCACCGCGCGACCTCGTCTTTCCTTGACGTAGGGGACTTCTGCCGCCCGACTATACACACCGGCCGATATCGATCGGTGACCTCCCCGCGGCCCAACTGGAGCCCGGGGAAAAGGGATCACCCGAGGTGCGCACGAGTGCCGTCCCGGCCGCAGGCTCCAGCCGCTCCGATCGCCTCTCGCGAGTCCCTCGACGCCGGTTGAACCAGAAGAGTGGTGTTCATCAGAAGATCGTCGGATCAGCAGCGTCGGTCCACGAAACCGCGAGCCACATCCACATCATCGGAAAGGTAAGCAAACCGGATCATTCGGAAGTGAGGGGCCATGAGCACCGTCAAGGCCAAGAACATCTGGACCGCCTTCGTCACCGCCTTCTTCGCACTCCTCGCCGCACTGGGGTTCATGAGCGCCCCGGCGTCGGCCACGGAGTCCGGGACCACGGAGCCGGCCGCCACGAACCAGAAGCACACGGGTGCGACCGCGGCAACCGCGAGCACCCCGTCGGTGCGCTGGACCCTTCCGCGTGACAGGGCGCTGCCACCCACGATGAAGCAGCGCATCCGCGCCGAGGCGCACGGCTCCTCACCCGCCACCCGGCATCTGTCCGCAGACACGACGGACGCCCCGGAGACCAGAAGCATCGCCCGCTCCGCCCACGGGGCCACGGCGGGGGACGCCTCCCTGCTCCCACCGTGAGAGCCGCGCAGCTGACATGCCGCGCAGCTGACATGCGGAGCCCCCGGGACCGGTTCACACCGGACGGGGGCTTCTTCGTGTGCGGATTCTTCGCATGCCCTCTCCGTACGCCCGCCCCTTCGCGTGCCCTCTCCGCACAGCCCCCCTTCGCGCGGTCTCTACGCACACCTCCCCGCACGAGGACCGCACCGGAACCGCGTCCCTCACCCCCTGACCGGGCACGCGCACACAAACGGGAGCACATCGCACCGACCACGCGCAGAAGGCCCGGTATCTCCGAAGAGATACCGGGCCTTCAACTTTCACTGTGGGGCTAACAGGATTTGAACCTGTGGCCTCATCCTTATCAGGGATGCGCTCTAACCAACTGAGCTATAGCCCCGCCGCGCTGCGCGCTGACTTCTGAAGATTAGCGCACGTCGGGGCCAGTCCCAAAATCGATACCCGGCGCTCTACTCGTCCTCGGCCAGCGTGAGCTCGATGCCGCCCACGAAACCCGCCGACAAGTTGTAGATGAAGGAGCCCAGCGTCGCCAGAGCGGTCGCCAGAACCACATCGATCACCGCGATGACCGAGGTGAAGATGAGGACCCGCGGCAGCGACAGGAACGACTGGAGATCGAAGCCGTTGTTGTCGTTCGAGCCGGTGGCCTCGCTGATCGTGCTGCCCACGGTGGAGAAGACGCCCATCGCGTCCATCACCATCCACAGGACCGCGGCCGCCACCACCGTGCAGATGCCGAGCGCGATGGAGAGCAGGAAGCTGACCTTCATCACCGACCACGGGTCGGCCTTGGCCACCCGCAGGCGCGCCTTGCGGGTGCGCGGAGTGGTCCGCGCACCTGTCCGCGGCAGCCGGGCCGCCTGCGCTGCGCCGGCAGCCTGCGCAGCGCCCTGGGCACCGCCCTGCGTGCCGTACGGCTGGCCGCCCTGGGTTCCGCCCGCGGGCGAGGGGTATGCCTGCGGCGGGTGGTACGGCCCGCTCGCCCCCGGTGCGGGCTCGCGCTCACCGGGCAGCGGCCCGGTCGCGTAACCCTCGTACTGGGGCTGAGGCCCCCGAGTGTCCGTCACTGTGCCCCCTTGGGAGTCCGTGGCGGGGCCACGGGCACCGTTCGCTCCAGCTCCGGAAGCGGCCGAACCGGCACCCGTGGCTCCACTCACGCTCTACTCCTCGTGCTCCCCGGCCGAAGGCGACGTGCCTTCGACATTGCCCTCGACCGTGCTCCCGGCCGTCTCTGCCGTCGTGGCCTCGGCGTCCTCGGACCCCTCGACCTCTTCGGCCTCGCGGCCGGCTTCGGCGTTGCGAGCGATACCGACGACGGCATCGCGCTTGCCGAGATTGATCAGTTGGACGCCCATGGTGTCACGGCCCGTCTCCCTGACTTCATTGACTCGCGTACGAATCACACCACCACCGAGCGTGATGGCGAGGATCTCGTCCGACTCCTCGACCACCAGTGCTCCCACCAGCGAGCCCCTGTCCTCCACGATCTTGGCGGCCTTGATGCCCAGGCCGCCGCGACCCTGAACGCGGTACTCGTCGACAGGAGTCCGCTTCGCGTATCCGCCGTCGGTGGCAGTGAACACGAACGTACCCGGCCGGACAACATTCATCGAGAGCAGTTCGTCGCCTTCGCGGAAACTCATGCCCTTCACGCCCGACGTGGCACGGCCCATCGGGCGCAGCGCGTCGTCCGTCGCGGTGAACCTGATCGACTGGGCCTTCTTGCTGATGAGCAGCAGATCGTCCTCGGCCGACACGAGCTCCGCACCGATCAGTTCGTCGGCCGTGCCTTCGTCGCCGTGGTCCATCTCCCGGAGGTTGATGGCGATGACACCGCCGGAGCGCGGTGAGTCGTAGTCCTTCAGCGCGGTCTTCTTCACGAGACCGCCCTTCGTGGCCAGGATCAGATACGGCGCGACCTCGTAGTCGCGGACCGCCAGGATCTGGGCGATCCGCTCGTCCGGCTGGAAGGCCAGCAGGTTGGCGACATGCTGACCGCGGGCGTCGCGGCCGGCATCCGGGAGTTCGTACGCCTTCGCCCGGTACACCCGGCCCTTGTTCGTGAAGAACAGCAGCCAGTGGTGCGTCGTCGACACGAAGAAGTGGTCGACGATGTCGTCTTCCTTGAGCTTCGTACCGCGCACGCCCTTGCCGCCGCGCTTCTGCGAGCGGTAGTCGTCCGTCTTCGTACGCTTCACATAGCCGCCACGCGAGATCGTGACGACGATGTCCTCCTCGGCGATCAGGTCCTCGATGGACATGTCACCGTCGAAGGGCACCAGCTTGGAACGCCGGTCGTCGCCGAACTTCTCGACGATCGCCGCCAGTTCCTCGCTGACGATCGTGCGCTGCCGCTCCGGCGACACCAGGATCGCGTTGTACTCGTTGATCTTCGCCTGGAGTTCGTCGTGCTCCGCCGTGATCTTCTGGTGCTCCAGCGCGGCCAGTCGGCGCAGCTGCATCTCCAGGATGGCGTTCGCCTGGATCTCGTCGATCTCCAGCAGGCCCATCAGGCCCTCACGCGCCACCTCGACCGTCTGGCTGCGCCGGATGAGGGCGATGACCTCGTCGATCGCGTCCAGCGCCTTGAGCAGACCACGCAGGATGTGCGCCCGCTCCTCCGCCTTGCGCAGACGGAATTTCGTGCGCCGGACGATGACCTCGATCTGGTGCGTCACCCAGTGGCGGATGAACGCGTCGATCGACAGGGTGCGCGGGACGCCGTCGACCAGCGCCAGCATGTTGGCGCCGAAGTTGGTCTGCAGATCGGTGTGCTTGTACAGGTTGTTCAGCACGACCTTGGCGACCGCGTCCCGCTTCAGCACGACGACCAGACGCTGGCCCGTACGCGACGAGGTCTCGTCACGGACGTCCGCGATCCCGCCGACCCTGCCGTCCTTCACCAGGTCGGCGATCTTCTGCGCCAGGTTGTCGGGGTTGGTCTGGTACGGAAGCTCCGTGACGACCAGGCACTGCCGGTTCTGGATCTCCTCGACCGCGACGACCGCCCGCATCGTGATCGACCCACGGCCGGTGCGGTACGCCTCCTCGATGCCCTTGCGGCCCACGACGAGCGCACCCGTCGGGAAGTCCGGGCCCTTGATCCGCTCGATCAGCGCCTCCAGGAGCTCCTCCTGCGAGGCCTCCGGGTGCTCCAGGTACCACTGCGCACCGGAGGCGACCTCGCGCAGGTTGTGCGGCGGGATGTTGGTCGCCATACCGACCGCGATCCCCGCGGAACCGTTGACCAGCAGGTTCGGGAAGCGCGCCGGCAGAACCGTCGGTTCCTGGTTGCGGCCGTCGTAGTTGTCCTGGAAGTCGACGGTCTCCTCGTCGATGTCCCGGACCATCTCCATGGACAGCGGCATCATCTTGCACTCGGTGTACCGCATGGCGGCGGCCGGGTCGTTGCCCGGGGAACCGAAGTTGCCGTTGGAGTCCACCAGCGGCATGCGCATCGACCAGTGCTGCGCCAGGCGCACCAGGGCGTCGTAGATCGAGGAGTCGCCGTGCGGGTGGTACGTACCCATGACGTCACCGACGACACGGGCGCACTTGTAGAAGCCCTTCTCGGGCCGGTAGCCGCCGTCGTACATCGCGTACAGGACCCGGCGGTGGACGGGCTTCAGGCCGTCCCGCACGTCGGGCAGGGCACGCGACACGATCACGGACATCGCGTAGTCGAGGTAGGAGCGCTGCATCTCCGTCTCAAGCCCGACGGGCTCGACACGCATGCCCACGCCCTCGACGGGCGGGACCTCTTCGGGCGTCACGGGGACAGGGGTGTTCTCGTCGGCCATTGCTGGTCAAAGTCCTTTCGCGCTGCGGCTTGCTTGTACGGCCGACTCAGATGTCGAGGAAGCGGACGTCCTTGGCGTTGCGCTGGATGAACGAGCGCCGCGCCTCGACGTCCTCACCCATCAGCACCGAGAACAGGTCGTCGGCCTGAGCCGCGTCGTCGAGCGTGACCTGGCCGAGGACGCGGTGGTCGACGTCCATCGTGGTGACGCGCAGTTCCTCGGCGTTCATCTCACCGAGACCCTTGAAGCGCTGGATCGAGTCTTCCCTGATCCGCTTGCCGTTCTGCTTGCCGAGCTCCACCAGGGCGTCGCGCTCGCGGTCCGAGTACGCGTACTCGAAGTCGTCCCGGCCCCATTTGATCTTGTAGAGCGGCGGGCGCGAGAGGTAGACGTGCCCGGCCTCGACCAGCGGTCGCATGAAGCGGAAGAGGAACGTCAGCAGCAGGGTGTTGATGTGCTGGCCGTCGACGTCGGCGTCCGCCATCAGGATGATCTTGTGATAGCGGAGCTTCTCGATGTCGAAGTCCTCGTGGACCCCGGTGCCGAAGGCCGAGATCAGCGCCTGGACCTCGGTGTTCTGCAGGATCTTGTCGACCCGGGCCTTCTCGACGTTCAGGATCTTGCCGCGGATCGGCAGGATCGCCTGGTACATCGGGTTGCGGCCGGACTTCGCCGAACCACCGGCGGAGTCACCCTCGACGATGAAGATCTCGCACTTCGTCGGGTCGTTGGACTGGCAGTCACTCAGCTTGCCCGGCAGCGAGGCGCTCTCCAGGAGCCCCTTGCGACGGGTCAGGTCACGCGCCTTGCGCGCCGCCACCCGGGCGGTCGAGGCGGCGATGCCCTTGCGGATGATGTCGGCGGCCTCGTTGGGGTTCCGGTCGAACCAGTCCGTCAACTGCTCGTGGACGACCTTCTGCACGAAGGTCTTGGCCTCCGTGTTGCCCAGCTTGGTCTTCGTCTGGCCCTCGAACTGCGGCTCGCCCAGCTTCACCGAGATGATCGCCGTCAGACCCTCGCGGACGTCCTCACCGGTGAGGTTGTCGTCCTTCTCGCGCAGCAGCTTCTTGTCGCGCGCGTACCGGTTGACCAGCGAGGTCAGTGCCGCACGGAAGCCCTCCTCGTGCGTACCGCCCTCATGCGTGTGGATCGCGTTGGCGAAGGAGTAGACCCCCTCGCTGTACTGCGTGTTCCACTGCATGGCGATCTCGACCGAGAGGAGACGGTCCTTGTCCTCGGCCTCGATGTCGATCACCGACTGGTGAATGACGTCGCCCTTGCGGGAGTTGAGGTACTTGACGAAGTCGACGATGCCGTTCTCGTAGTGGTACGTGACCGAACGGGTCGTCTCCTCCTCGGCGACATCGACCACCTCGGCGCTGTCCGCGCCCGCCGTGGCCTTCGCCGACTCGCGCTCGTCGGTGAGCTTGAGGGTGAGGCCCTTGTTGAGGAAGGCCATCTCCTGGAAGCGCCGCGAGAGGGTCTCGAAGGAGTACTCGGTCGTCTCGAAGATGTCGCCGTCGGCCCAGAAGGTGACGGTCGTACCCGACTCGCCGGTGGCCTCGTTGCGCTTCAGCGGGGCGGTCGGGACACCGAACTTGTAGTCCTGGGTCCAGCGGTAGCCGTCCGCCTTGACCTCCACGGCCACCCGCGTGGAAAGGGCGTTGACCACGGAGACACCGACGCCGTGCAGACCGCCGGAGACCGCGTAGCCGCCGCCTCCGAACTTGCCGCCGGCGTGCAGCACCGTGAGGACGACCTCGACGGCGGGCTTGCCCTCGGAGGGCACGATGCCGACCGGGATACCCCGGCCGTTGTCGATGACGCGGACCCCGCCGTCGGCGAGGATCGTGACGTCGATGGTGTCCGCATGACCGGCCATCGCCTCGTCGACCGAGTTGTCGACGACTTCTTGCACGAGGTGGTGGAGGCCTCGCTCACCGGTCGAGCCGATGTACATGCCGGGTCGCTTACGGACCGCGTCCAAGCCCTCGAGGACGGTGATCGCGCTCGCGTCGTACGCGGAGGAGACCCCGCCGGGGGACGATGCCCCGCCCGAGACGGTTGCCTCGACGTTCTCACCGGGTGTGGACGGAATGTTCTCGTTGGGGTTGCCCGAATCGGCCACGAAGCGCCCTTTCTGGCACAGCACAGGCCGTTCTCCGGACAGTCGGGAGCGGCTGCGTCGTTCGGCTTGTATCGACGACTCCCGCGAGGAAGCGGGATTGTTCACCAGTCTACCGGTAGCGCCGACACGAATGGGGGTTTGCCGGTACCTGAGTACGCATGTGCCGCCCTGAATGAGCGCCTGACGACTCCCCATATTCAGGAAGGGCCTTCAGGAGGCTCACACGGGCATTGAGCGCTTCGGCCTGTCAACCTCCCGCTACCGTGAGGGACGCCCCACTCTCCCCGCACGACCTCAACCACCGCATACCGAACAACCCGGGCGGGACGGGCAGTACCGCCCCGGAGACGGCACACGGCCACGACTCACCCTGGAACGGGGCCTTCCTGGATCTCTGAAACAGGGAAAAGACCAGCTCAGAGGCTTCAGCCGTACGTATCGCCAGGCCCGGTGCTCCCCGGCGCCCGCAGCGGACCGAACCTGCGCTGCGGCCCACCCGGCCCCAACACCTTGATCAACCTCACCGTGCCGTGCCCCAGATCCGCGTTCAGCCGGGCCACCAGTTGAGGCGCCAGCAACCGCAGCTGCGTCGCCCACGCCGTCGAATCGCACTGCACCGTCAGCACGCGCTCGTCCGGATCCTCGTCGTACCGCAGCGGCACACAGTGATTGGCCAGGTCCTCGCCGACGATCTGCGGCCACCGCCCCATCACCCCGCCCACCGCCGCCGGGGTCTCCCAGCCGCGCTCGGTGATCAGCCGATTGATCGCCGCACCCAGGGGCAACGGATCACGCCCGTCCGCCCGCGCCCCAGAACGCAGCCCGCCGCCCCGTCTGGCCTGCTTCTTCTGCTGCGCCGCGGCACCACGCGCCCGCGCCTGCTCCTTCGCCGCGCGCAACGCCACCCGCGCCAGATCGACGCCTGACGGCTCCGGCTGCTCGGCGTCACCCGGCCGCTCCCCGGGCGAAGCCCCGGACATGTCCCCGGGCCGCCTCACAGCCGCTCCACCTCACCCGCGGACACCGCGTACCGTGCCCCCGCCAGCACACCCGGAACATCGTCGTCCACCGCGGCCGTCACGAGCACCTGCTCGCCCGGGGCCACCAGCTCCGCCAGCCGCTCACGACGACGCGCGTCCAGCTCCGCGAAGACGTCGTCCAGCACCAGCACCGGCTCATTGCCCTCGCCACGCAGCAGCTCGTACGAGGCCAGCCGCAGCGCCAGTGCGAACGACCAGGACTCACCGTGGCTCGCGTACCCCTTGGCCGGCATCCCCCGCAGTCCCAGCGACAGATCGTCGCGATGCGGACCGACCAGCGTCACCCCCCGCTCGATCTCCTGCTTGCGGACCTCCGCGAGGGCGGCGATCAGCTGCTCGTAGAAATCGTCGCGGGTACGGGCCGACGCCAGGTCCGCACCGACCGAACTGCGGTACTCCAGTGTCACGGGACCGCCGCCGGGCGCGACGTCCGCGTACGCCTTGTCGGCCAGCGGCTGCAAGGTCGCGATCAGATCCAGCCGCTGCGCCAGCAGTTCCGCGCCCACCCGGCCCAGATGCTGGTCCCACACATCGAGTGTGGACAGATCCATCGAGCGCCCGCCGTGCCTGCGCGCCATCGCCGCCGACTTCAGCAGGGTGTTGCGCTGCTTCAGCACCCGCTCGTAGTCCGACCGCACCCCCGCCATCCGCGGCGAACGCGCCGTGATCAACTCGTCGAGGAAGCGCCGGCGCTCCCCGGGATCCCCCTTGACCAGCGCGAGATCCTCCGGCGCGAACAGCACCGTACGTATGATTCCCAGCACATCACGGGGTCTGACCTGCGACGATCTATTGATCCGAGCGCGGTTCGCCTTGCCGGGATTGAGCTCCAGCTCGACCAGCTGCGCACGCTCGCCCTGCGTCACGGCAGCCCGGATCACGGCCCGCTCCGCACCCATCCGCACCAGCGGCGCATCGGAGGAGACGCGGTGGCTGCCGAGCGTGGCGAGGTAGCCGACGGCCTCCACCAGATTCGTCTTGCCCTGGCCATTGGCCCCCACGAAAGCGGTGACGCCCGGATCGAGCGGTACCTCGACCCGGGCGTACGAACGGAAGTCGGCCAGCGAGAGATGCGTGACATGCATGGGTGTGCGCCGACCTTCCCGGCTTCCTGCTCCGTGCTCCGGGTCGGGCACCGCGGCCCGGCCCGCTCCTCGTTGCGGCTACTTCTTGTTCTCGACCGCGTGGCCGCCGAACTGGTTGCGCAGTGCGGCGATCATCTTCATCTGCGGGGAGTCGTCCTGGCGCGAGGCGAATCGCGCGAAGAGCGACGCCGTGATCGCGGGCAGCGGCACCGCGTTGTCGATCGCGGCCTCCACCGTCCAGCGGCCCTCACCGGAGTCGGCTGCGAAACCACGGAGTTTGTCGAGGTGCTCGTCGTCGTCCAGCGCGTTGACCGCCAGGTCGAGCAGCCAGGAACGGATGACCGTGCCCTCCTGCCAGGAGCGGAAGACCTCACGCACATCCGTGACGGAGTCGACCTTCTCCAGCAGCTCCCAGCCCTCGGCGTAGGCCTGCATCATGGCGTACTCGATGCCGTTGTGGACCATCTTCGCGAAGTGGCCGGCACCGACCTTGCCCGCGTGGACGGAACCGAAGTCGCCCTCGGGCTTCAGCGCGTCGAAGATCGGCTGCACCTTCGCCACGTTCTCGGCGTCGCCGCCGTACATCAGCGCGTAGCCGTTCTCCAGGCCCCAGACACCGCCGGAGACGCCGCAGTCCACGAAACCGATGCCCTTGATGCCCAGCTCGACCGCGTGCTTCTCGTCGTCCGTCCAGCGGGAGTTCCCGCCGTCCACGACGATGTCGCCGGGCGAGAGGAGCGCGGCCAGCTCGTCGACGGTGGCCTGGGTCGGCGCACCGGCCGGCACCATCACCCAGACGACCCGGGGGCCTTTCAGCTTGCCCACAAGCTCTTCGAGGCTGTGGACATCGGAGACGTCCGGGTTGCGGTCGTAACCGATGACGGTGTGGCCTGCGCGGCGGATGCGCTCGCGCATGTTGCCGCCCATCTTGCCGAGGCCGACGAGACCGAGCTCCATCAGAGATTCCTTAAGCGTTGTGCCGATTCGTACCCAAGGCCGAGCCTACGCCCGGCCGGGGACAGACCGACGGGCATGCTCGGCGCTGAGCGTGCCCGTCGGGAGCTGCCGTTGCAGGACCGATGGCCGGATCAGCCGGAGAGGCGCACCGGCATGATCAGGTACTTGTATGCGTCATCCGCCTCCGCGTCCACGGCCGGTCGGCCGCTGAGCAGGGCAGGCTTGGTGGACGTCGTGAACGAGAGCTGGGCGACCGGGGAGTCGATCGCGCTCAGCCCGTCCAGCAGGAAGGTCGGGTTGAAGGCGATCGAGATGTCGTCGCCCTCCAGCACCGCGTCGACCCGTTCCACAGCCTGTGCGTCGTCGCTGGATCCCGCCTCAAGAATCAGCACGCCCTGCTCGAAGCTGAGCCGCACCGGGGTGTTCCGCTCGGCGACGAGGGCCACACGCTTGACGGCCTCGACGAACGGAGCGGTCTCGATGACCGCGACCGAGTTGAACTCGGTGGGGAACAGGGTCCGGTACTTCGGCAGATCGCCTTCGAGCAGTCGCGTGGTCGTACGCCGGCCCGCACCCTCGAAACCGATCAGGCCCTCGCCGGCACCCGAGCCGGACAGCGCCAGAGTCACCGTGTCACCGCTGGTCAGCGCCTTGGCGGTGTCCAGCAGCGTCTTGGCGGGCACCAGGGCGACAGCGGAGGTATCAGGGTTCTCCGGCTTCCAGTGGAACTCGCGGACCGCGAAGCGGTAGCGGTCGGTGGAGGCCAGGGTGACGGTGTCGCCCTCGATCTCGATCCGCACACCGGTCAGGACCGGCAGCGTGTCGTCCCGGCCGGCTGCGATGGCGACCTGGGCCGCGGCCGAGGCGAAGACCTCGCCCGGGACCGTGCCCGTCGCGGTCGGCATCTCCGGCAGCGACGGGTACTCCTCCACAGGAAGGGTGTGGAGTGTGAATCGCGAGGAGCCGCAGACCACGGTCGCCCGCACACCGTCTGTGGAGATCTCCACCGGACGGTTCGGAAGGGCGCGGCAGATGTCGGCCAGCAGCCGGCCGGAGACCAGCACCGTGCCGTCCTCGTCGACCTCGGCGTCCACCGAGACCCGGGCCGATACCTCGTAGTCGAAGCTGGAGAAGCTGAGGGCGCCGTCCTCAGCCTTCAGCAGAAGGCCCGCAAGAACGGGCGCCGGCGGACGGGCCGGGAGGCTACGGGCCACCCAGGCCACAGCCTCCGCGAGTACATCGCGCTCCACCCGGATCTTCACCGGAACCGCCTCCTGCTGTTGCTCGCTCGCCCTGCCGGCCTTCGTCGTCTGATCGGGTCTCCCGCCGATGACAGCGGGAGGACGCCGGGGACCAGTCTGACGTACGGCACCGACACTCGGTGCTGCTCGGGGTCAAGTCGAGACGAGAGGCGCGGAGGGGTCCGGCGCCGAGTTGTGCACAGGCCCTGCTTCGAAGCGGATTCCGGGCTAACTCTAGGTGGCAGTAGTAGTAGGGCCTGTGGAAACCGTGGATAACGTCGTTTCCGCAGGTCAACCCACGTTTTTTGTCCACCGGTCCTGTGGGTGGCACCAGTGGACAACCCGGTGTTTCTGTGGACACGCGAAAGTTCTGCACACCCGATGCACAGGACAGGGGGGTTTCTCCCCAGCTCTGTCCCCAGCTTTACCCACGTTCCCCACAGCCCAACCGAGCCTCTTGGTGTGACGCCTTTCACTCGGCGCAGTGAAGGGCGGTGTTGCGTTGCCGAACAGTGGACAGAGGTGTGGAGAAGCTCGACGAAGCTGGGGACAACACGGCCCAGGCTGTGGGTCGCCGGTGGACAACATCATCGGGCCCTTGTCGGTGAATCCTCTGTCCACAGGCTGTGGATCACGGTTGGCCACAAATCCCC
Source organism: Streptomyces sp. NPDC058051 (assembly GCF_042885475.1). Classification (NCBI taxonomy): domain Bacteria; kingdom Bacillati; phylum Actinomycetota; class Actinomycetes; order Kitasatosporales; family Streptomycetaceae; genus Streptomyces; species Streptomyces sp. NPDC058051. Next base: position 102,279 of record NZ_JBHVRW010000015.1, on the reverse strand, counting down.
AGGGTCTTGACCTGGCCTGATGGAGTATCGACAGTCGCCCCTGTGGAAGCAATATGGACAACTCCTGGATCCCCAGGCTGTGGAGGAGAAAAATCCCCCGGATCTGTGGAGAACGGGCGATCGGAGTCGACTATTCGAACACCGCGATTGTGTCGAGGACCTGGAAGCCCGGTCCGGAGGCGGCTTCCGAGGCGGCTTCCGAGGCTCAGGAAGGACCTCGGGTCGGGGCGGGACGGATGCCGGAGGGCTCCGTATTGGCCTCCGTATCGGCACCGCGAGGGCTTCGCAGTGGCATCAGGAGGGCTTCGCAGCGGCTCCGCGAGGGCTTCGCAGCGGCTCCGGGAAGGCGGAGGGAGCGTTCCGGAAGGCTTCGGGCCCGCACTGGACGAGCCCGGGGACAGCGCTGAATGAGAAGGGGCAGCTCTCCGGACACGTCGGGCGCCCCCTCCAGCACCGACGGACAGATCCTTCTGGCACCGACGAGGGCAGCGCTCCGGCCGACGCGGGCAGCCCTCCGGACGCCACAGGGACACTCCTCGGGCTGCGAAGAAGGGCGTTGGGGGGGGACCCCCCGGGGGGGGCCAACCCCCACAAAGGGGCCACACAGCCACCGACCCCGCGGCCCCCCCGCCCCACCCCTCGGGCACCACCCTGGGGCTGCTTATAGGGGCGTTGGGAGAACCCCGCGGGGTTCTCCCAACGCCCTTCTTCGTGCCTACGGAACGTCGACCGGTGGCCGACCCGTCAGCCGTTCTTGATGCGGTTGGTGAGCTCGGTGACCTGGTTGTAGATGGAGCGTCGCTCCGCCATCAGCGCGCGGATCTTCCGGTCCGCGTGCATCACCGTCGTATGGTCCCGCCCGCCGAACTGCGCACCGATCTTGGGCAGCGAGAGATCGGTCAGTTCCCGGCAGAGGTACATGGCGATCTGCCGGGCCGTCACCAGCACACGGCTGCGCGAAGTTCCGCAGAGATCGTCCACCGTCAGACCGAAGTAGTCCGCGGTCGCCGCCATGATCGCCGCGGCCGTGATCTCCGGAGCCGAGTCCTCACCGCCGGGAATCAGGTCCTTCAGCACATGCTCGGTCAGCCCGAGGTCCACCGGCTGACGGTTGAGACTGGCGAAGGCCGTGACCCGGATCAGCGCCCCCTCCAGCTCCCTGATGTTCCGGGAGATGCGGGAGGCGATGAACTCCAGTACCTCCGGCGGGGCGTTGAGCTGCTCCTGCACCGCCTTCTTACGGAGGATCGCGATCCGCGTCTCCAGCTCCGGCGGCTGCACATCGGTGGTCAGGCCCCACTCGAAACGGTTCCGCAGCCGGTCCTCCAGGGTCACCAGCTGCTTGGGTGGCCGGTCCGAGGACAGCACGATCTGCTTGTTCGCGTTGTGGAGCGTATTGAAGGTGTGGAAGAACTCCTCCTGCGTCGACTCCTTGCTCGCCAGGAACTGGATGTCGTCGACCAGCAGGATGTCCACATCGCGGTAGCGCTTGCGGAAGGTGTCGCCCTTGCCGTCGCGGATCGAGTTGATGAACTCGTTGGTGAACTCCTCGGAGCTCACGTACCGCACCCGGGTGCCCGGATAGAGGCTGCGGGCGTAGTGCCCGATGGCGTGCAGCAGGTGGGTCTTGCCGAGACCGGACTCCCCGTAGATGAAGAGCGGGTTGTACGCCTTGGCGGGTGCTTCGGCGACGGCGACCGCGGCGGCGTGCGCGAACCGGTTGGACGCACCGATGACGAAGGTGTCGAAGAGGTACTTCGGATTCAGCCGCGCCGCCGGCTCGCCGGGGCCGGGTGTGGGAGCGGGCTGTGCGCCCATCGGTCCCGCGACGCCGCCGGGCCGCCCGGTGCCCGCGCCGGGCTGACGGTGCTGCGGCTGGGCCGACTGCATGTCGTGACGCTCGGGGTGCTGCTCGTACCCCTGGCGCTCGGGGTGCTGCTCGTACCCCGAGCGCTCGGGCGGCTGCGACCGGTAGTCGTGCTGCGGCTGCTGGGCGCGGCCGCCGGCGTACGGCTCGCGCCACTGCTCCGCCGACGTGTCGCGGTCCTGGAAGCCGCCGAGCCGGGGCTGCTGCCAGGAGAGATCCTCCTGGGTACGGGGCCACGCACCGGGTTCGGGGCGTGGCTGCTGGTAGTCGGGGTAGGCGGGCCTGGCGGTCGGCATGCCGTCGTCGGAGGGCCGGTGCCCGTATCCGTCGTACGCGTCGTTGTGCTGGCGCTCGTCGTGCTGCGGTCCCTGGTAGCGATGCTGCTGAGGCTGCTGGGACTGGTGCATCGGAGGCGCGGGCGGGCTCGGCGGCTCGCCCACGGAGTCGTCGACGGTGATCGCGATCCGGATCGGACGGCCGCACTCGCGGCTCAGCGTCTCGCTGATGAGCGGTGCGAGCCGGCCTTCCAGCACGCGCTTGCCCCATTCATTGGGGACGGCGAGCAGCGCCGTGTCGGCGACCAGTGCCAGCGGCTGGCAGCGCTCGACCCACTGTTTGTCCTTCGGCTCGATGCCTTGCTGGCCCTCCCCGAGGAGTTGTTCGAGCACTCGTGGCCACACTGCGGCAAGATCGGCAGGTACGTCAGCCACAAGGCACGCTCTCTCGCTGGTCCCACGAATGTGTGCTTCTCGGGACGGGATGGGTCGGGATGGGTGAGGACCGGCAGGCAGGAAGAAAAGAACCGGAGTTCAGCCACGGTAGTCAGGCCGACCCTGGTGGTTCAAGTTGTTGTCCACAGGCTGTGCACAGTGGTGGGTGCTGTGGAGCCGGTTTGACCGGATGGCGTAGCCGCGCGTACCGTGACCAGGTCGAGTTGTCGATGGCTGCTGCCGCCTGCCTCCGATGGGCAAAGATCACGATCTGTGATCGTGAAGCGGTGCACTAGGGCGTTTACGCGAAGTCTCTCGTGGGCGCACGGTGACAGCCAGGCGATGTCCCGCCAACACACGAGTCATTTCTGGAGCCCCCGAGTGAGCAAGCGCACCTTCCAGCCGAACAACCGTCGTCGCGCGAAGACCCACGGCTTCCGGCTGCGTATGCGCACCCGTGCCGGCCGCGCGATCCTCGCGTCCCGCCGTGGCAAGGGTCGCGCCAACCTGTCCGCCTGATCGTCTACAGGTCATGACGTGCTGCCTACCGAGAATCGGCTGAGGCGGCGCGAGGACTTCGCGACCGCAGTACGTCGAGGACGCCGGGCTGGTCGCCCGCTTCTCGTCGTTCATCTACGCAGCGGTGCCACGGACCCGCACGTGACTGGGGAGAACTCTCCCCCGCCGCGTGCGGGTTTCGTTGTCAGCAAAGCTGTGGGTGGAGCGGTTGTGCGCACAGCAGTGAAGCGCAGGCTTCGCCATCTGGTCCGCGAGCGACTGGCCCTGCTGCCCCCCGGTAGCCTGGTTGTCGTACGAGCGCTGCCCGGAGCGGGCGACGCCGACCATGCACAGCTGGCCCGAGACCTGGACGCCGCTCTGCAGCGGCTGCTGGGAGGGGGCGCGCGATGAAGTACCCGCTGCTGGCTCTCATCAAGTTGTATCAGTGGACGATCAGCCCTCTTCTCGGGCCTGTCTGCCGTTACTACCCGTCGTGTTCCCACTATGGATATACGGCGATCGACCGGCACGGAGCGATCAAGGGAACCGCGCTGACGGCTTGGCGCATCCTGCGGTGCAATCCGTGGTCGTCCGGCGGCGTGGACCACGTTCCACCACGTAAACGTCCGCGTTGGCACGAACTGCTGCGCAATGCCATGCGCGGCAGGAAGGGCGGGGACTCCGCCGCTGATGTGCCTCCCCGGGGGCCGGTTTCCGAACCCCCGAGCCCGGCCGCAGAGACTTCGCCCAATGCTCAAGGAGCCTGATTAGTGGACACGATTGCCAGTCTGTTCAGCTTTATCACCTGGCCTGTTTCATGGGTCATCGTCCAGTTCCACAAGTTGTACGGAGCGATCTTCGGCGATGACACGGGCTGGGCCTGGGGCCTGTCCATCGTGTCCCTGGTGGTGCTGATCCGGATCTGCCTGATCCCGCTTTTCGTGAAGCAGATCAAGTCGACCCGGAACATGCAGGTGCTCCAGCCGAAGATGAAGGCGATCCAGGAGCGCTACAAGAGCGACAAGCAGCGTCAGTCCGAAGAGATGATGAAGCTGTACAAGGAGACGGGTACCAACCCGCTCTCCTCGTGCCTTCCCATCCTGGCGCAGTCGCCGTTCTTCTTTGCCCTGTATCACGTGCTCTCGGCCATCGCCTCGGGCAAGACGATCGGCGTCATCGACCAGCCGCTGCTCGACAGCGCCCGGAAGGCACACATCTTCGGTGCCCCGCTCGCTGCCAAGTTCATGGACAGCGCGTCGGACGTCAGCGCTCTCGGTGCTTCTCTGACCGACGTCCGGGTCGTCACCGCGGTCATGATCGTGATGATGTCGGCGTCGCAGTTCTTCACTCAGCGCCAGCTGATGACGAAGAACGTCGACCTGACGGTCAAGACGCCGTACATGCAGCAGCAGAAGATGCTGATGTACATCTTCCCGCTGATCTTCGCCGTCATGGGTATCAACTTCCCCGTCGGTGTCCTCGTCTACTGGCTGACCACCAACGTCTGGACCATGGGTCAGCAGATGTACGTGATCAACCAGAACCCGACCCCGGGCAGCAAGGCGCAGGACCAGTACCTGGGGCGTCTGCTGAAGAGCATCACCGCGCACAGCGAGGTCCGCGGCAGGACCAAGCGCAATACGATCAAGCGCGTCGTGTCCAAGGGTGCGGATCGCAATGACATCGAGCGGAAGTTCATCACGGGACTGGCCAAGCTGGGCTTCGTCGCCCAGGAGGACGGCACCGTGATCAAGGGCGATACGGCGCATGCCGAGTCGGAGAGCGGAACCGCTCAGCGGCGTCAGCAACCCAAGCGCCAGAGCAAGGCCCAGCGCCATACCGGTGCCGCGCAGCAGCCGGGAACCAAGGGAACCGGATCCGACGCGTCGGATGCCAAGACCTCTCTGGACAAGCCAGGCACGTCGCAGGACGACAAGCCCAAGCCGGAGGGCAAGTCCGCGTCCGGCTCCTCACGCCAAGCCAAGTCCGGACAGCGCAAGGGTCCGCAGCGGCCCAAGCACCCGTCCAAGAAGTAAGAAGGAGTCCATCCGTGACGGAAGGCACCACCTCCACGGCCGCCGAGGGCAGCGACACCTTGACCCGCCTTGAGCAGGAGGGCGAGATCGCAGCGGACTACCTCGAAGGTCTGCTCGACATCGCCGATCTCGACGGCGACATCGACATGGATGTCGAGGCTGACCGGGCCGCGGTCTCGATCATCAGCGATTCGGCACGTGATCTGCAGAAGCTCGTGGGCCGCGACGGTGAGGTGCTGGAGGCGCTCCAGGAGCTGACGCGGCTTGCTGTGCACCGCGAGACCGGTGATCGCAGCCGGCTGATGCTGGACATCGCGGGCTTCCGTGCCAAGAAGCGGGCGGAGCTCGCCGAGCTGGGTGCCAAGGCCGCGGATCGCGTCAAGAGCACCGGTGAGCCGGTGAAGCTGGATCCGATGACGCCGTTCGAGCGCAAGGTCGTGCACGATGCGGTCGCGGCCGCCGGTCTGCGCAGCGAGTCCGAGGGCGAGGAGCCGCAGCGCTTCGTCGTTGTTCTCCCGGCCTGACCGGACCCTTGTTCTGTCGGCCCCGTCTGTTCGCAGACGGGGCCGAACTTGTCAGCCTGATAGTCAGCCACCCACGGTGCGGTAGTGCGGTATGGAAGGACGGTTCCCGTGACGGAGGAAGTAGAGCTTCCCGAGGCGCCCGAAGGAGCGCAGGAGGTTTTCGGTGAGTTCTTCCCGGAGGCTGTCCGGTACGCGGAACTGCTGGCGGACGCGGGCGTGAAGCGGGGGCTGATCGGCCCGCGTGAGGTACCGAGGCTGTGGGAGCGGCATCTGCTGAATTGCGCGGTGCTCTCCGAGGTCGTGCCCGATGACGTCACGGTCTGCGATGTGGGCTCCGGAGCGGGGCTGCCGGGTATCCCGCTGGCGCTGGTGCGCCCGGATCTCAAGATCACTTTGCTGGAGCCTCTGCTCCGACGGACGAATTTCCTTCAGGAAGTCGTCGAGCTGCTGGGCCTGGACCATGTGACGGTCGTACGTGGTCGGGCCGAGGAGGTTCTGGGCACACTTCAGCCGGTTCACGTGGTGACGGCACGGGCCGTGGCGCCGCTCGATCGGCTGGCCGGCTGGGGCGTTCCGCTGCTGCGTCCGTACGGAGAAATGCTGGCGCTCAAGGGTGATACGGCTCAGGAGGAGATCGACGGCGCGCGTGCGGCCTTGAGCAAGCTCGGTGTGGTGGAGACCGAGGTGCTGCATGTCGGAGAGGGTGTTGTCGATCCGATGTCCACAGTGGTGCGTGTCGTGGTCGGCGAGAGCCCGGGTGGTGTGAGGTTCGCCGCAAAGCGAGCCAAGGCCGCAAGGACAAGCCGGACCAGACGTCGCCGGTGACGCTTCCGGTGACGCCATGAGATGAGTCATTACATACAGTTTGCGCGGTCTGTCCGTGGCGCTCCCCACAAACAGGCATACGGATCCCGCGCGGAGTGTCGTGCCCCTGTAGCTAGGCTGCAGGGGCATCGTGTTTCACGTGAAACGTCGCTCTCTGCTGCATGGGATCATCGGCCGCGGCCGCGCGGCCGCCGCGCCGCGGTATCGCGGGCCCGTTAGGGCTACGGGGTTGTCCACAGAAGTGGATTCATCCACAGAAGAGCGGGCCTCGCTGGTTCACGACCCCGAAAGCATGGCAGGCTCTGCTCATTGCGAGCCTGAAGTCGAGGAGAGTGAATCCTTGCGGTCCGACGCCAACATTGCGGGACCGATGACCGATCCGGTCCCCGGTCCCCGAACCGAATCGGCGGGGGAGGGTGTTTCACGTGAAACACCGCCGCCGATGGATGACACACCCATCGGTCGCGCGGCCCAGCTGGCGGTTGAGGCCCTTGGCCGCGCCGGCGAAGGGCTGCCCCGTCCTGACCGGACGCGCGTCATGGTGGTGGCCAATCAGAAGGGCGGAGTGGGCAAGACGACCACGACGGTCAACCTTGCTGCCTCGCTGGCGCTCCACGGCGCACGCGTTCTGGTAGTCGACCTTGATCCGCAGGGGAACGCCTCTACGGCTCTGGGTATCGATCACCATGCCGAAGTTCCCTCCATCTACGACGTCCTGGTGGAGAGCAGGCCGCTCTCCGAGGTGGTTCAGCCTGTTCCGGACGTTGAAGGTCTTTTCTGCGCCCCTGCCACGATCGATCTTGCTGGTGCGGAGATCGAGTTGGTGTCGCTGGTAGCGCGAGAGAGTCGACTCCAGAGGGCGATCCAGGCGTATGAGCAGCCACTGGACTACATCCTTATCGACTGCCCGCCCTCGCTCGGTCTACTGACGGTCAACGCCATGGTCGCCGGTGCCGAGGTGCTGATTCCTATCCAGTGCGAGTACTACGCGCTGGAGGGGCTGGGGCAGTTGCTGCGCAATGTGGACCTGGTGCGGGGACATCTCAATCCCGATCTTCATGTGTCGACGATTCTGCTCACCATGTACGACGGCCGGACCAGGCTCGCTTCGCAGGTTGCGGAGGAGGTGCGCAGCCACTTCGGCAAGGAAGTGCTGCGGACGAGCATTCCGCGGTCGGTGCGGATCTCGGAGGCGCCGAGTTATGGCCAGACCGTGCTGACCTACGACCCGGGTTCGAGCGGGTCGCTGTCGTACCTTGAGGCAGCGCGTGAGATCGCCCTACGGGGTGTCGGGGTGCAGTACGAGGCCAAGCATGCCCACACGGGCACGGGGAACAGTCAGCAGAGCATTTCGGAGGGGATCCAGTGAGTGAGCGTCGAAGAGGGTTGGGGCGTGGGCTGGGTGCCCTGATTCCCGCCGCTCCGCAGGAGAAGCAGGTGCCGTCCACGGGAGTGGGCTCGGCCTCTCCAGGGGCGGGGTCTGTCATGTCGGCAGAGCGGGGGGTGGCCGCTGCGAAGCTGGCGGCACTCGCCTCCGCTCCCGTTGTGCCGGAGCCGAGTGCGCCGGTCTCGGAATCCGAGGCAACCGCGGAGTCGGTGGGATCTTCGGGGGCGTACTTTGCCGAGGTTCCTCTCGACTCCATCACCCCGAATCCTCGTCAGCCCCGTGAGGTGTTCGACGAGGACGCGCTTGCCGAGCTGGTGACCTCCATCAAGGAGGTGGGTCTTCTCCAGCCTGTCGTGGTGCGGAAGACGGGTCCGGAGCGCTACGAGCTCATCATGGGTGAGCGGCGTTGGCGGGCCTGCCGTGAAGCGGGCCTGGAGCGGATCCCGGCCATCGTCCGGGACACGGATGACGAGAAGCTTCTCCTGGATGCGCTGCTGGAGAACCTTCACCGGGCTCAGCTGAACCCGCTGGAGGAGGCAGCCGCGTACGACCAGCTTCTCAAGGACTTCAAGTGCACCCATGATCAGTTGGCCGACCGGATCGGGCGTTCTCGCCCACAGGTGTCCAACACACTCCGTCTGCTGAGGCTGTCGCCTCCGGTGCAGCGGAGGGTCGCGGCCGGGGTGCTGTCGGCCGGTCACGCACGGGCCTTGCTGTCCGTGGATGACTCGGAGGAGCAGGACAAGCTGGCACACCGCATCGTGGCCGAGGGGCTGTCGGTGCGCGCGGTGGAAGAGATTGTGACCCTCATGGGCTCCAGGCCCACGAGCACCGCCAAGGCCAAGGGTCCGCGGGCCGGCGGCCGGGTATCACCGGCGCTGTCCGATCTTGCTTCCCGGCTCTCGGACCGTTTCGAGACCAGGGTGAAGGTCGACCTCGGACAGAAGAAGGGAAAGATCGTCGTCGAGTTCGCATCGATGGAGGATCTGGACCGCATTCTCGGCAGTCTGGCACCGGGCGAGGGGCGTGTGCTGGATCAAGGTTCCTCTGAGGATGCTGCCGACAGCGACGAAGGCTGACCGCCGCTGGAGCGTCTGGAGGCGGGCTGTGTTCCGGTGGGTACCGGAACACAGCCCGCCCTTTGCGTTCTCTCGGTGTCAGGTTCATCTCTGGGTGGATACGATGCGTTCTGGTATGGCACATCCGGCTTGAGTCACCTCGGCGGGGGGAGAGCCATGCGGCCAGTGAGCCGCAGCCGACTGGTGACAGTAGGGCTGGGCCTGGGGGGCTGTCGGAGAGTCCGTCGGCAGCCTGCTCCTTGAACGGAGCGCAGTGACTCTCGCGCGCGACGCGGCGGGCGAAGGAAGCGAGGAACAGCCTTCATGGGGCGTCGGCTCGTACCGCTCACACTGGACAACCTTTCCGATCTCCCCAGGCGTTGCCGCTCATGTGTCTTCTGGGAGCTTGATCCGGTCAGCGGAGAAGCTGCAGTGAAGGCGGGAACGCCTGGGCGGGAGAAGGAGGCATGGATCTCTGCTGTCCTGCTGGAATGGGGATCGTGCGGCCGTGTTGTCCATGTCGACGATGTACCGGTGGGCTTCGTTCTCTATGCGCCCCCTGCTTACGTACCGCGTTCGACCGCGTTCCCGACGAGTCCCGTCTCCCCCGACGCTGTGCAGTTGATGACGGCCTGGATCCTGCCGGAATACCAGGGGCAGGGGCTGGGCCGGGTGATGGTGCAGACCGTTGCCAAGGATCTGTTGCGTCGGGGATTCAAAGCGATTGAGGCTTTCGGTGACGCTCGCTGGAAGGAGCCTGCCTGTGTGCTTCCCGCAGATCATCTCCTTGCGGTCGGCTTCAAGACCGTGCGGCCCCACCCTGTCCATCCGCGGCTGAGGCTGGAACTGCGCACGACGCTCTCCTGGAAGGAAGACGTGGAGCTGGCACTGGACCGGTTGCTGGGGGCTGTCCAGAAGGAACCGGCGCTGCGGCCGCTCTGAACCCGAGCGCCCATGACAACGTGAAACGGGCCCATCCCCCGAGGGACGGACCCGTTTCACGTGAAACAGCGGACCGTGGTCCTAGCCGATGAAGCCTTCGAGGTCGCGAAGGATCGCGGCCTTCGGCTTGGCTCCGACGATGGTCTTGGCGACCTCTCCGCCCTGGTAGACGTTCAAGGTCGGGATGGACATGACGCCGTACTTGGCAGCTGTGTTCGGGTTCTCGTCGATGTTGAGCTTGACGATCTCGATCTGGTCGCCGTGCTCAGCCGCGATGGCCTCCAGCGACGGTGCGATCTGGCGGCACGGACCGCACCACGCGGCCCAGAAGTCCACCAGCACAGGCTTGTCGCTCTTCAGGACGACCTCGTCGAAGGAGTCGTCGGTCACGTTCTTCAGGGCGCCGGCCACGGCGGCCTCCTTAACTTCTTGGGGTGTGGGGTGAGGCGTGGATCAGACGGCGGCCGCAGCGGCCTTCTCGTCGTCGGCGAGCGCAGCGAGGAAGCGCTCGGCGTCGAGAGCGGCCGAGCAGCCCGTACCAGCAGCAGTGATGGCCTGCCGGTACGTGTGGTCGACAACGTCACCGGCGCCGAAGACACCGGTCAGGTTGGTACGCGTCGAGGGAGCTTCGACCTTGAGGTAGCCCTCTTCGTCGAGGTCGAGCTGGCCCTTGAAGAGCTCGGTGCGAGGGTCATGGCCTACTGCGATGAACAGGCCGGTCACCGCGAGCTCGGACGTCTCGCCGGTCTTGGTGTTCCGAAGGGTCAGGCCGGACAGCTTCTGCTCGCCGTGGACTTCGGCAACCTCACTGTCCCAGGCAAACTTGATCTTCGGATCGGCGAATGCGCGGTCCTGCATGGCCTTGGAGGCACGCAGCGAGTCGCGGCGGTGGACGATGGTGACCGACTTCGCGAAGCGGGAGAGGAAGGTCGCCTCCTCCATCGCGGTGTCGCCGCCGCCGACCACGGCGATGTCCTGGTCCTTGAAGAAGAAGCCGTCACAGGTGGCACACCAGGAAACGCCGCGCCCGGAGAGGGCGTCCTCGTTGGGCAGGCCGAGCTTGCGGTGCTGGGAGCCGGTGGTCACGATCACGGCCTTGGCGCGGTGCACCGTGCCCGCGGTGTCGGTGACCGTCTTGATGTCTCCGGTGAGGTCCACGGAGACGACGTCGTCCGGAACGAGTTCGGCACCGAAGCGCTCTGCCTGCGCGCGCATGTTGTCCATGAGCTCCGGGCCCATGATCCCGTCCTGGAAGCCCGGGAAGTTCTCCACGTCGGTGGTGTTCATCAGCGCACCGCCCGCAGTGACGGCGCCTTCGAACACCAGCGGCTTCAGCGAGGCGCGTGCGGTGTAAAGGGCGGCCGTATAGCCCGCGGGGCCGGAGCCGATGATGATCACATTACGGACGTCGCTCACGGGTTTCTTCCTCGTCTCTGCAGACTGCCTACTGTCCACGCCTACTGGGGCCGGTTCAACGACTCTCACCCCACCCAACGGATCCTACGGGGGATGCATTCCCGACGTGCCGGGGCGGCGGCAGGCGGGATTCTCAGGGGCGCGGGTAGGCGTGAGTCAGCAGGAGCTTGCCCTTCGAAGCGGGCTCGTCCCGGACGCAGGCGGCATCGACGACGTACGCCTGGACGCGGGTCGGGTCGGAAGAATGAGGGAGGACGACGAGGAAGGCATCTGAGCCTTCGAACGTGCCTTCTTCCATGGCGAGGGCTGCGGTCTCCCGCCCGATGCCCTGCTCCACACAGGCCGGGACGGACACGACCGGTGCACGCAACGGTGTCCGGGGTGCATCGGTCGCGGAAGGGGTGGGCGTCGACTGCGCCTCGATGGATGGGTTCTGCTGCTCAGCGCCGACGTCGTCCGGACTTGATGGCTTCGTGTTCAGAAGGAGCGTCTGAACCTGGCCTTCGAGTGCGGATTCCGAGAAGGCGGCTGCGCGTTTTGCCGCCGAACTGGATCCGCGGTCTGCTGCTGTGACGTCGGATTTCTCCTGGGACGGTTGGACACTCTGCAGCATGAAGACGCTCACGCCGACCACGGCCGCACCGAGAGCAGCGCCGAGCACGACGGCACCGCGGCGGCGTCGGGCGGGGCGCCGACCGGGGCCGGTGATGGCCCGGGGATGTCCTGTCGGGCGGTCCGGGGGGCCCGATGCTGTGTCCGGCTTCCGTGCCACGGAGAGCTCTGTTTCACGTGAAACATGCACCGCGCCATCCGGTGCCGTGGCGTTGAGTGCTTCGGCGGCCAGCGCGGCGTCGATACGGTTCGCGACGTCGTCGGGCATCTGTTGTGGCCCAGGCACGGTGCCGAGAAGTGTGCTGATCTCCATGAGGGAGGCACGGACATCACCGCAGAGTTCGCAGCCGTCCACGTGGTTCCGCACCTCTGCCGCATGGGGTGGCGGGAGCAGGTCTTCCAGGAGGTCGGAAATCTCCGAGACATCCGGGTGCCGGGTTGTGCCGGTCGTTGATGTCATGTGCGCCCACCTCCGCCCTTCACTGCCGCGGGATCACTCGTCCCCGCGTCTCTCGGCCCCGATGCTGGTGGGACGGATGCACGCGGTGTTCGGTTCCTTCCCGTGGCGGGTTCGCCGGCTTCTGTGCCTTCGCCGCGTAGATGGGTGAGCAGAGGGGCCAACCGGGCCCGGCCCCGTGCACAGCGGCTCTTCACGGTACCTGTCGGAACGTCGAGGATGCGTGCCGCCTCAGCCACGGGGTAGCCCTGCATGTCCACAAGGACCAGAGCGGCACGCTGCTCGGTGGGAAGAGTGGCGAGTGCGGCCAGAAGTTCGCGATGGAGGTCCTGCCGTTCCGCCGGCGCCTCCGCGGACTCGTGCGGTTCAAGGAACTGCTCGAACCGTTCGGCGTCACTGACCGGTGAGGTCTTGCGGGTGGCCGCCTTACGGACCCGGTCGAGACAGGCATTGACCGTGATGCGGTGCAGCCAGGTGGTGACGGCGGATTGACCGCGGAAGGTATGGGCGGCCCGGAAGGCGGAGACCAGGGCGTCCTGGACGGCGTCGGCGGCTTCCTCGCGATCGCCCAGGGTACGCAGTGCCACGGCCCACAGCCGGTCGCGGTGGCGTCGTACGAGCTCACCGAAGGCGTCCGGTTCACCGGCCACGTGGCGAGCGAGGAGGTCTGAGTCGCTGAGTGGTTCTGACGGCTCGGCGGCCACCTCCCCCTCCCTCTCTCTCTGCGTCACGGTGCGTCTGTCTATCACGATTCGCGGGACCAGGGGCAGAGGGCGGGGAGATGCGCAGGAGGCCGTGGGGGCGTGATCGTTCGCGGCGGACCGGCCAATTGCGCGAAAGGCCGATGGGAGGTGTTCTCCCATCGGCCTCTTTCGTCAGCCGAGCACCGAGATCTCCGAGATCCCGCCCCGGTAGCCGTCACCTGTTCCGTCCGACGGCAGTTCGGTGAGGTGGATCAGGACGTAGCGGGCCCGTACGGGCTGGTCCAAGGTCTTCTTCAGATCGCTCCCCACGGTTTCGAGCTTCGTGAGGCGCTGAGAGAAGTCCGAGAGCGACGACGGGGCGGAGGTGCTTGCGTCGGCGGCGAGTACCTCGGCCTTCTGTCCGCTGCGGTACATCGTGACTTCGATGCCGCCGATGTTCTGCACGCTGCCGAGGTCGACGATTATGCCGCTGCCGTCTCGACGCTTGGCGATGTTGCCGAAGTTCGCGTAGCCGAGGTACCGGGGGGTGACCCAGGCGGTGTCGGCGTTGCCGTCGACCGCGTTGGGTACGTCCTTCTGGCTTATCCCCGAACCGCTGGGCATGAACTCCGCCGCACTGCTGATCCGCAGCGGTTCGGCCGAGGCCGGAGGCTCGTTGTCACCGTTCTTCGGAGTGGTCTGTGTGGTGTCGTCGGTGCCCGAGCCCTTGCCGCGGTCGATGAGCGTCTCGGCGAGCTGCCAGCTGCCGAGGCCCAGGGCTGCGATGAGCAGCGCGGACACCGCCCACTTGAGGACCTTGCCGGTGCGGCTCTGGAGCGGGGCCGGCGGCACGGCGATCACGGGCTGCGGAGCGACGCCAGGGCCTGCGGGCGGTCGTCCGTAGGTGCCCTGCTGGTAGGTCGTGCGCTGGTACTCCGGAGGCGCCGTGAAAGCGGGCTCCGGGGGGCGGATGCGAGGCATCGCGGCAACGGCTTTGGCCAGCTCGTCGGGGGTCGTGCACGGCTGCTCCTGACGGGATGCGGTGGCGCCGTCATTGGCGAGTGCACGCATGGCGAGCTCGGAGAGGCCGCGGTGCACACCGGCCCGTACCTGGTCGGGAGCGATCAGCCCCACTCCCTTGGGCAGCCCGGACATTCCGTAGGCGTCGGTCTCGTACGGCCAGCGCTGGGTCAGTGCGGCGTAGAGCAGGGCACCGATGGCCTCGGTGTCCGCACGCTGTGGACCGTCGGCGGTGATCCCCCGGAGGGCGGCGTTCACCGCGAGGCCGCGGATCCGGTACTGCCCCGTCGAGCTCCGCAGCACCGCGCCCGGGGTCAACCTCAGATGGGCGAGCCCTTCGCGATGGGCCGCGGCCATGGCCTGCGAGACCTGGCTGACGAGCTGGTACGCGTCGTGCGCGTCCATCGGCCCCGCGGCCAGCAGAGAAGTGAGCTCGGTGGCGTCGGGGAGCCATTCGTGGACGACGTAGACGAGGTCGTCCTCCTCCACCGCATCGAGTACCTGCACGAAGCGCGGGTCGCCGAGCAGGGCGGAGGAGCGGGCTGCCGCCAGTACGGAGCGGGCCCGGGGGTGGTCGGCGGGCAGCAGATGGACGCCCACGGCGCGGCGCAATTTCTCGTCCACGGCACGCCAGCTGCTGAATCCGTCCAGACGGGTGACGCACTCTTCGAGCCGGTAGCGTCTGGCCAGTTTGTGTCCGCTGTGCAGATCAGGGGTGAGCAGGGTGGCCTCGGAGCTGGTGCGCTCATCGTCCGTGTCCTGCGGCTTTGTGCCCGTTGTGTCCTGAGCTTCTGCCGTCCCGTCGGTCGTGACCTCGTCCGCCTTGGCGGTCAGCGGTTCATCACCGCTGTTGTCGGCCACGTCGACGGCAGCCGTGCTACGTTCCGCCACCGTCGTTCCTGCCTCCCCATCCGTTGCGCGATGCCAGCCAGCTCTGCACAGTCACGCCAATTGTGCCCACACTCCGGCGCTATGCACGACACGCAAAGGGCGGTGATGGTTGTGCGGCCGTGAACCTCAGCGCCCGAGCCGCCCTCGGACCATACCGACCATGCCGTTGATCTCCTCGATCCGCATCCGCTTGGCGGCGACGAAGAAGACGCCCAGCAGAACGGCCCCACCGAAGATCAGCGCGACGAGGGAACCGAAGGCACCTTCGCCGAGTCCCAGGAGAATGGCGAAGCCGACGCCGCCACCCAGCACCGCTGCCGGGATGGCAGCCAGGCACAGGCGGGCGTAGGTACGAACGACGTGGGAGCCGTCCAGATCGCCGCCCAGGCGGTTGCGCAGCCGTCGCCAGGCGACACCCACGCCGACGGCGTAGGCGAGCCCGTACGCGCCGGCCATGCCGACCACGGCCCACTGGGCCGGCAGAACCACATAGCAGAGGGCCGACACGGCCGCGTTGACCGCAGCGACGATGACCGTGTTGTAGAAGGGCGTCCGGGTGTCTTCGTAGGCGTAGAAGCCTCGCAGCACCACGTACTGCACGGAGTACGGGATCAGGCCGAGTCCGAAGGCCATCAGGATGAAGCCCATGGAGCGGGCGGCCTCGGTGCCCGCGGAGGAGTACAGGAGGCTGCACATCGGCAGGCCGAGGGCGAGGAACGAGAAGGCCACCGGCACGATGGCCACGGCGGAGTTCCGCAGCCCCTGGGAGATGTCGTCGCGGACGGCGCCGGGGTCGTTGTCGTGGGCGGCGCGGGAGATGCGGGGCAGCAGGGCCGCCATGACCGACACGGTGATGATCGCTTGGGGCATGCCCCAGATCAGCTGGGCGTTGGAGTAGGCCAGGAAGCCGGTTCCGTCCTTGCCGGACAGCTTGCCCGCCGAGGTCGCGAGCTGTGTGACGACGATGACGCCCGCCTGGTTGGCCAGGACGAACAGGACGGTCCACTTGGCCAGCTTGATCGTCTTTCCGAGTCCGTGTCCCTTCCAGTCGAAGCGCGGGCGGAAGCGGAAGCCGGCGTCACGCAGGTACGGGATCATGGCCAGGGCCTGGACGACCAGACCGAGCAGGGTGCCGATCCCCAGGAGCCGGACGCCCTCCGGAGGGATCGTCTGGACGCCCATCCGGGACTCGGCGGACGTGCCGTAGACCCAGATGAACATGCCGAACGTGAAGATCATCACGATGTTGTTGAGGACCGGGGTCCACATCATCGCGCCGAACTTGCCGCGGGCGTTGAGGATCTGCCCCATCACGACATGCACGCCCATGAAGAAGATGGTCGGCAGGCAGTACCGGGCGAACGTCACGGCGACGCTGTTGGCGGCCTGGTCTCCGGCGATCGTCGGCGACATCATGTGGATCAGCAACGGTGCGCCGAACACCGCGATCGCGACGATCACACCGAGGGCGACCATCACGAGGGTCAGCAACCGGTTGGCGTAGGCCTCGCCGCCGTCCTCGTCGTCCTTCATGGAACGGACGAGCTGGGGAACGAAGACCGAGTTCAGTCCACCGCCGACGGTGAGGATGTAGATCATCGTCGGCAGGGTGTACGCGATGGTGAAGCTGTCCCCGAGCAGCGCCGCACCGAGCGCGGCGGTGATCACGAGGCTGCGGACGAATCCGGTGAGCCGGGACACGAGCGTGCCCGCCGCCATCACCGCACTGGACTTCAGCAGACTGGATGCCCGGCCGCCGGACTTCGGCGGTGTGGGCGCCGGGGCCGGCTCGGGCTCGGCCGGAACGGGAGAGGATCCTGTCGGGCCCTCCTGATCCCGGAAAAGGTGCGCGAAGGCATCCTGCTGCCCGCGGTCCTGGGACGCCTGGCCGACGAGATCGTCCACACCGACGAACTGGGTGGTCGCCGGGTCATCGCCGTACGGCAGGTATCGCGAGGCCCCGTCGGGCTCGGGCGGCGGGGCCTGCGCCCAGATACGCGGATCGGGTGCGTACTGCGCCGCGGGCGGCTGCTGATAGAGCGGCTGGGGCTGCTGGTACGTGCCCGGGGGCGGTGGCGGGTGCGAGGCGCGGTCGTACAGCGCCTCGGTCACCGGGTCCTGGGCGGACAGATCCTGGGCCCGGTAGGGATCGTGGTCGTAGGCGGCCTGCAGGTACGGATCGGGCGTCGGTGGAACCTGGCCCGGTCCGGGTGGCATCGGGGGTCCGCCGGAAGACCCGGCTCCGCCCGCACCCTGACCGCGGTCACCGTCGTACGGCGCGTTCATCGAAACCCCACCTCATCGTCCCCGGCCGACCGGCCACGACAGACATCGCTCAACGTTCCACTTTCTCACCCGAGTCCGACGGCTCCGTGCTTTCCGGACCGGTGTCCGGAGTCGGGTCACTCGGCTGCTCGGGTTCGCCACCGTTGTTCCCGTCGGCGCCGTCGGCGTTGGCCCGCTTGCGATGGGTGTACATCCTGATGCCCGCGAGGACCAGAAGAAGCAGCCCGCCGGCGATCACCAGCAGCACGGTCGGCGTGAGTTCGGACACCTTCACCGTGAAGTTCATCTCCCCGCCGTAGGGAGTTCCGTCCTCGGTGTAGAGCTGTGCGGTCATCTGCACCTGGCCATTGATGTTGGCCGCTGCGTCGAACTTCACGGACTGACTGTGGCCGGCGGCGATGCGGATCGGCTGTTCCGCCACGGCCCCGCCGTCGTTCAGCTTGAGCCGGGTCGCGTTCTCCGACTTCAGCCGGAGGACCAGGTGGTCCACCCCCTGCAACAGCCTGTTCTGCACGGTCACCGGGATTGTCGCGCTGCGACCGGACAGGGTGACGTCCGACTTCGAGATGAGCTGGACCTCGTTGACGAGGCTCTGCAGATACGTGCGCACCGAGTCCCGGTACTGCTGGGCCTTCAACGGCCTGCCGCGCCACGACGTCGACATGGACCGGTTGACCGCGTTGCCGAAGGGGGTCACCACCCGCTCGGGCTGGGTGAGGATGACCTGGAAGTTGTTGAGCGAGGCCTGGGTGGACTTGATGTCCTGGAACGCCTGGGTGGGCAGCTCCTGGCTACGGAGACCCTTCGGGTACTGGGAGGACCCGGGGACGGTGGTCGTCGCGTCCGAGTCGGGCTTCGCTTCCGCCGCGTCCACGAGCCCGAGGGGCTCTGTCCAGCGTTCGTCGTCGAGGGCGTGCAGGGTTTGGGCCATCGACTGGGCCTGGGCGACCGTCGGCATCCGCTGCGGCGCGACGACGATGCTCCGTTCCTTGTCGGTGTCCTGCTGGGACAGTGCCAGGGTCAGAGCGAGGAACTTCTGCACGGCGAGGGTGGAGCTGCCCGCCTTCGACATGTCGCCCTGGAAGGCGGTGGAGAGCCGGGCATCGGAGACCACGGCGGTCGTCCCGCCGCCGATCGGCCGGGCCGCGGTCGGCGTGTACGGCAGACCACCGGTCTCCTGGAGGCTGTCGTTGCGAGCGATCACCTTGTGGGCACCGGCCGAGGTGGCGACATCGACGATCGACGGGTCGATCGCCCCGTCGACGGGCCACGCGAAGTCGGTCGACGGCTTCACATGGAGGATGGTCTGCACCGTTGTCCCGGCCACCTCCGTGGCGGTCTGCAGGTGGCCGAGGGTGCCCGAGACGTTCTTGCCGCGGTGTGCGATGGACGCGAGATCGGGGTCGGCGAACGGCAACGCGACGACCTTGCTGTCCGAGACCGCGGCCTCCAGGGAGGCGAGCCATTTCTTGGCGACGGCCTGGTTCTTGCCGGCGACGGTGGTGTCGCCGGACTTGACGCGGTAGCTCCTCGCCATCGCGTCGACGCTCGCCAGCAGATCCGGGTCGACGACCCACGTCACGGGCAGCTGGCTGCCCAGTGAGACGAGCTGTTCGAGGCGTCCCCCCGGAGCGAGCTCGGCGGCCAGGTCGTCGTCCGTGAATACGGGTGTCTGCTGATCGTCGGAGCCCGTCTCAGCCGTGACATGGGCCGATGAGATGAGCGGCCAGAGATAGGTGATCTTCGTCTTGGAGTCGCGCTCCTCCTCCTGCCACGGCAGGAAGGTGCGCTGGATCCCCAGGACATGGTCGTACTGTGCGCGGGAGGTCTGCCCCGACAACGAGACACCGAGCTGGTAGACGCCGTCGTCACCGAGTTCCAGCTTGTTGACCGGGACGGACAGCGTGAAGTCCTGGCTTATTCCGGAACGGAGTTTCGCGAACTTCACCGTGTATTTGCCACCGAGCGGGGCGGGGTCGGTGCCGGGGATGTACCCCGTGCGCTTGGCAGCGGTGTCGATCGATGTCCTGCTGAAGAGCCTCGGGCCCACCCGCAGATCGACCTGCGCCTGCGTAATGGTTTCCTTGCCCCTGTTGGTCAGGGTGCCGGAGACGGTCAGGGTGTCGCCCTTCACGGGTGCACTCGGAGCGAGGGTGTCCAGGGACACCTTGACTGTTTCGGAGCCGGTGGGCGTCTTGGCGGTCACGCCGGCCTGTGCGGCGGGCGCGCCCGCGCCCGCCAGCAGAGCCGCGACGATCGGTGCCCCGATGATCAGCGAGGCTGTGCGCCGCAGCCACCGGCGAGCAGGAGAGGGACCGATCCCCTGAATGTCTGCCGCCTCGGCCACGCGCCTACCCGTCCCTCGTCGTCGTCAGCTGGTGTCGATGGTTGTCGGTTGTTGCGTCCCCGCATGGTAACGATGTACGCGGGTGCCACGTGCTGCGGAGTCCGCTACATGATCGGAAGAGTCTTGCGGGACGGGACGAAACCAGGACGACCGGGCCGGTCCGGGCACGTACCCTTTTCTGTTGTGTCGAACGCCAACGAAGACAGCTCCCGTGCCCTGACCCTGGTGCAGCACCGCGCAGTCAGCGAACTGCTGCGGGTGTCCCCGGTCGCCGATGACCTCGCAGGCCGATTCCAGGATGCCGGATTCAGTCTCGCCCTGGTCGGCGGTTCGGTCCGGGACGCGCTTCTCGGCAGGCTCGGGAACGACTTGGACTTCACGACCGACGCCCGCCCCGAGGCCGTACTGGAGATCGTCCGGCCGTGGGCCGACTCGGTGTGGGAGGTCGGGATCGCCTTCGGCACCGTGGGTATCCAGAAGGACGGTTACCAGATCGAGGTCACCACCTACAGGTCGGAGGCGTACGACAGGACCTCGCGCAAGCCGGAGGTGTCCTACGGCGACTCCATCGAAGAGGATCTCGTCCGTCGTGACTTCACGGTCAACGCGATGGCCGTAGCGCTTCCCCAGAAGGACTTCATCGATCCTCACGGAGGTCTTGAGGATCTCGCCGAACGGGTTCTTCGGACTCCGGGAACGCCCGAGGAGTCGTTCTCCGACGATCCGCTGCGCATGCTGCGTGCCGCCCGCTTCGCCGCGCAGTTGGACTTCGATGTCGCTCCCGACGTGGTCGAGGCGATGACGGAAATGGCCGGGCGGATCGAGATCGTGTCCGCGGAGCGGGTCAGGGAGGAGCTCAACAAGCTGCTGCTCTCCGCCAACCCTCGCAAGGGGCTGAGGCTGCTCGTCGACACGGGCCTGGCACAGCAGGTACTGCCGGAACTTCCGGCGCTGTGCCTGGAAAGTGACGAGCATCACCGTCACAAAGATGTCTACGAGCACTCGCTGACCGTTCTGGAGCAGGCGATCGACCTGGAGGAGGGCGGCCCTGATCTGGTTCTGAGGCTTGCCGCTCTCCTCCATGACATCGGCAAGCCGAGGACGAGGCGCTTCGAGGAGGACGGGCGCGTCTCGTTCCATCACCACGAGGTGGTGGGCGCCAAGATGGTCAAGAAGCGGATGACCGCCCTCAAGTACTCCAACGACATGGTCAAGGACGTCTCGAAGCTTGTGGAGCTTCATCTGCGCTTCCACGGCTACGGCGACGGCGAGTGGACCGACTCCGCGGTGCGCCGATACGTACGCGATGCGGGGCCCCTGCTTGAGCGGCTGCACAAGCTGACCCGCTCGGACTGCACGACGCGGAACAAGCGCAAGGCCGCCGCCCTCTCGCGGACCTATGACGGGCTTGAGGAGCGCATTGCGCAGTTGCAGGAGCGGGAGGAGCTGGATGCCATCCGGCCCGACCTCGACGGCAACGAGATCATGAAGATCCTGGGTGTCGGTCCCGGCCCGGTGATCGGCAAGGCCTACGCGTTTCTTCTGGAGCTGCGGCTGGAACACGGGCCGATCGGGCATGACGCGGCGGTCGAGAAGCTCAAGAAGTGGTGGGCCGCACAGGACTGAGGCTGTCGGCGGAACGAGGTGCGGGGTGTGGTCAGTTTCCATTTAAACTTACACACCACCCCGCCATGGTGAGGGGCGCTGTTTCACGTGAAACAGCGCCCCTCACCATGGCTCGCAGACCGGTGCTGTGACCGGAAAGCTTCACCGGCTCGCGATGCCCAGCCGCAGCACTAGAGCGTTCTTTCGGTACGGCTCCACCGGAACAGCATGACGGCGGTAACTGTGTAGAGCACGGCCACCCCGGTCACCACCACGAACGAGCGCCCGTCAGGAGGCAGCAGCAGGGCTGCGACTGCGGCGGCGCCCACGAATGCCACGTTGAACAGCACGTCGTAGAGGGAGAAGATCCGGCCGCGGAAGGCGTCGTCCACCGAAGTCTGTACCACCGTGTCCGTCGCGATCTTCGCTCCCTGGGTGATGAGCCCGAGGACGAACGCTGCGACGAGTACGGGTGCGGGGGTGAACCACAGCCCCAACGCGGGTTCGAGTACGGCAGCCGCTGCCGCACACACCGCCATCCAGCGGAAGCGTCCGAGCCGCCCCACCGCCCAGGGTGTGACGACGGCCGCCACGAAGAAGCCGGCTCCGGAGATCGCCACAGCGAGTCCGAGAAGAGCCAGGCCTTCGGACTCGCTGTCCGACCAGGCGTACCGGCACAACATCAGCACCATCACCGTCAGCGCCCCGTAGCAGAAGCGGATCACGGTCATGGCGGCCAGCGCCAGGCCTGCTCGCCTCCGTTCCGCCAGATGGCGCAGCCCGTCGGCAAGCCCCCGTGCGGTGATGGCCAGCGACTTCCTCAGCTCGACGCGGTGATCGTTCCGATCCGGGCCGAGGAGCGCGGTGGCAAGGCTCAGAGATGCCAGCGCCGAGGCGAGGTAGAGCGCCGCGCCCAGCAGTACCACCGCAGCGTCGGAGTCGGCGAGCAGCAGGCGCACGACGAAGGCGAGGCCGCCGCCGGCCGTGGCGGCGAGCGTGCCGGCCGTCGGTGAGAGCGAATTCGCCAGAAGCAGCCGGTCCCTGTCGACGACGCGCGGCAGCGCGGCCGAGAGCCCGGCCAGCACGAAGCGATTGACCGCGGTGACGCACAGCGCCGAGGTGTAGAAGAGCCAGTCGGGCGCGGAGCCGAGGATCAGGAGTGCGGTGCAGCAGGCGAGAGCGGCGCGCAGCAGATTGCCGTACAGAAAGACCTGGCGCCGTGACCAGCGGTCCAGCAGCACACCGGCAAAGGGGCCGATGAGTGAGTACGGCAGCAGCAGGACGGCCATCGCCGAGGCGATCGCCCCCGCCGACGCCTGCTTCTCCGGGGAGAAGACGACGTGAGCCGCCAGCGCCACCTGGTAGACGCCATCGGCCGACTGTGAGAGAAGTCGTACGGCGAGCAGACGACGGAAGTTCCGAAGGCGCAGGAGTATGCGTAGATCACCTACGACAGGCATGTGATCAAGGGTCACATACGTTGAGGGCCCCCGGGTGGATTACCTGGGAGCCCTCAACGGCGCGGTAAGGCAGAAACACTGCCGCTCGTCACCGAGCCGCGCCGACGTACCGTGTCCGGTCGCGTCAGTTGGCGACTTCGCCCTTGATGAACTTCTCGACGTTCTCGCGGGCCTCGTCGTCGAAGTACTGGACCGGCGGGGACTTCATGAAGTACGAGGACGCGGAGAGGATCGGGCCACCGATGCCGCGGTCCTTGGCGATCTTCGCCGCGCGGACGGCGTCGATGATGACACCGGCGGAGTTCGGGGAGTCCCAGACCTCGAGCTTGTACTCCAGGTTCAGCGGAACGTCACCGAAGGCGCGGCCCTCAAGGCGCACGTACGCCCACTTGCGGTCGTCCAGCCAGGCCACGTAGTCCGAGGGGCCGATGTGGACGTTGTCCGCGCCGAGCTCGCGGTCACGGATCTGCGAGGTGACGGCCTGCGTCTTGGAGATCTTCTTGGACTCCAGGCGCTCGCGCTCAAGCATGTTCTTGAAGTCCATGTTGCCGCCGACGTTCAGCTGCATCGTGCGGTCCAGGACGACGCCCCGGTCCTCGAAGAGCTTCGCCATCACGCGGTGCGTGATGGTCGCGCCGACCTGCGACTTGATGTCGTCGCCGACGATCGGGACACCGGCCTCGGTGAACTTGTCCGCCCACTCCTTGGTGCCGGCGATGAAGACCGGGAGAGCGTTGACGAACGCGACCTTGGCGTCGATGGCGCACTGCGCGTAGAACTTCGCAGCGACCTCGGAACCGACGGGCAGGTAGCAGACGAGGACGTCGACCTCGCGGTCCTTGAGGATCTGGACGACGTCGACCGGAGCCTCGGCCGACTCCTCGATGGTCTGGCGGTAGTACTTGCCCAGGCCGTCGTGGGTGTGGCCGCGCTGGACCGTGATGCCGGTGCTGGGAACGTCGGCGATCTTGATGGTGTTGTTCTCGCTGGCACCGATGGCGTCCGCGAGGTCGAGGCCGACCTTCTTCGAGTCGACGTCGAAGGCGGCGACGAACTCGACGTCCCGCACGTGGTAGTCGCCGAACTGGACGTGCATCAGGCCGGGCACCTTGCCGGCCGGATCGGCGTCCTTGTAGTACTCGACGCCCTGGACCAGCGAGGCGGCGCAGTTGCCCACGCCGACGATGGCTACGCGAACCGAACCCATTCCGGTTGCTCCCTGTGTGTAATGGATGTTCCTGATGAGGCCCCGCGGAACTGCGGGGACCTCACTGTGAGGTGTCGTCGGACGGATCCGGCGGGGTGTCACCCCGGTGCCGGGGCAGGCCGCCCGTCTCTCCTGCTGTGTTCCGCTGAGCTTCGCTCCCGGGCGAGGATCGTCGCTGATCCCGTCCCGACCGCTCGCTCTCGATGAGCTCGTTCAGCCAGCGCACTTCGCGCTCCACGGACTCCATGCCGTGTCGCTGCAGCTCAAGTGTGTAGTCGTCGAGGCGCTCGCGGGTGCGGGCGAGAGACGCCCGCATCTTCTCCAAGCGCTCCTCCAGCCGACTGCGCCGGCCCTCCAGCACCCGCATCCGCACTTCGCGCTCCGTCTGTCCGAAGAAGGCGAAGCGGGCTGCGAAGTGCTCGTCCTCCCAGGAGTCGGGGCCGGTGTGCGAGAGCAGTTCCTCGAAGTGCTCCTTACCTTCCGGGGTCAGCCGGTAGACGATCTTGGCGCGACGCCCGGCCAGCGAGGAGCTGGGGGCGGCCGCACGGCCGGCAGTCGGCGGAAGGTCGGCCGGGGAGCTTCCCGGCTCCTCGATCAACCAGCCGTTGGCGACCAGCGTCTTGAGGCAGGGATAGAGGGTGCCATAGCTGAAGGCGCGGAAGATCCCCAACGAGGTGTTGAGGCGTTTGCGCAGCTCGTACCCGTGCATCGGGGATTCGCGGAGCAGACCGAGAACGGCGAATTCGAGGATGCCGGAGCGTCTGCTCAATTTCGCCTCCTCCTTCTCCGAGTGCTCCGCGGAGCCTTCTGCCGGGCCGATGTGCCGAGCTGATGTATCGAGTCGATACATCATGACGATAGATCGGTCACCGCGCTGCGACAAGGGGGAGCATCGTGAACGGCGTCACATCGCGAATTCCTAGGAACCGACTTGCGTTGTTTGGGGTGAAGTTCGGCCCTAGGAGGGTTTTGACCGTGCGTAGTCTGTGCGGCATGCAGACCACCGGGAACCGTGAGACGCCTGTACGCGTCAGTCTTCGCGGGCTGATCGGATGCACTGCGGACGGGCCTGTCGCAGGGTCGGTCCGCAATTCGGGGGGACCGGATCTCAACTGCCGCTTCCAGGCGCTCTTGCCTGCCCGAGGAGTAGTCGTTCGATGAGCGAGCACCGTCGCAAGACGCCCGAACCGCAAGGTGGCGGGCGTGCAGCGGCCAGACGAGCCGCCCAGCAGTCCTCCAGACGCCGCGTCGCTCCGTCACGCGGAGTTACGTCTGAGTCACCGTCAGAGTCATACGGCGAGGACCGTCCCTACAGCGGACGGGCCGAGGCGAGACGAGCCGCCCAGCGGGGCGGCGGGGGCCGGGGAGGCAGTGGTGGAGGCGGCCGCCGCCGAGGCGGCGGTGACAGCGGACACGATGGCCCGGGCAGGGGGCGTGGCCGCGGCGGCCAGCGCCCTGCCAAGAAGCGTTTCATCGACTACCCCCGCGCCGGCAAGTACGGCGTGCGGCGCTGGGTGCCGTCGTGGAAGCTGGTCTCCAGCCTCTGTATCGGCTTCATCGGGCTGCTCATGGGCCTGGCCGGCGTCGCGTACGCGATGGTGACCACACCCAAGGTGAAGGACACCGCCACAGCGCAGAACAACGTCTACTTCTGGGACGACGGCTCGCAGATGGTTGCCACGGGCGGCGAGGTCAACCGCCAGATCATCGACTACGAGCAGATCCCCGCAGCCATGCGGAACGCGGTCATCTCGGCTGAGAACAAGTCCTTCGAGCATGACCGGGGCATCGACCCCATGGGCATCGGCCGCGCCCTGTTCAACATGGCCAGCGGTGGCGAGACCCAGGGTGGCTCGACGATCACCCAGCAGTACGTGAAGAACTCCTACCTGTCCCAGGACCAGACCCTGAGCCGGAAGTTCGAGGAGCTCTTCATCACGGTCAAGGTCGCGAACAAGATGGACAAGAAGAACATCATTCGCGACTACCTCAACATCTCGTACTACGGGCGAGGTGCCTCGGGGATCCAGGCGGCGGCCCGTACGTACTACGGCAAGGACGCCAAGGATCTGAACCCGAGTGAGTGTGCGTTCCTGGCCACGCTGCTCAAGGGCGCGACCTACTACGACCCGGCAGGCGTCCCCGAGATCGATGCCAAGCTGGCCACCGAGGCGAAGAACACCGATCGGGCCAAGAGGCGCTGGAAGTGGATCCTCGACGAAGAGGTGAAGGACAAGCGCCTCTCGGCCGCGGAGCGTGCCAAGTACACCGAGTTCCCGATGCCCGATCCGCCGAAGAAGAACGCTCAGCTGGGCGGCCAGGTCGGCTACATGGTCGACCTTGCGAAGTCGTACTTCCTCAACAACAACACCGAGGGCGTCACGGCGGAGAAGCTCGCCCAGGGCGGCTACGAGATCCACACCACCTTCAACAAGAAGAAGGTCAACCAGCTCAACACCGCGGTCAAGAAGGTCTACGACAACAAGATCAAGCCGAAGCAGCGGCCCAAGACGGACACCCACGTCCAGTTCGGCGGCGGGTCGGTCGATCCCAAGACCGGCGCCATCGTGGCGATCTACGGCGGTCAGGACGCGACCAAGCACTACACCAACAACGCCGACCCCACGGGTGCGCAGGTCGGTTCGACCTTCAAGCCGTTCGTGCTGGCGGCAGCGATGGAGTACGGCAAGCGCGACCCCTCGCTCGGCGAGGACCAGGATCTGTCGCAGCGCGAACAGGTTTCGCCGCTGAGCATCTACAACGCCGACGACAGGCTGAAGATCAAGAAATACGACGGCCAGATCTGGACCGACGAGAACGGCGACGAGTGGCTGCAGGCCAACGACGGCCATGAGTCGAAGGGCAACATCACCCTTCGCGAGGCGATGCAGTGGTCGGCCAACTCCCCCTACGTGCAGCTCGGCATGGACGTAGGCACCGACAAGGTGAAGGACGTCGCGATAGCCGCCGGTCTCAAGGACGACCAGAACATGGCGGACTCGCACGTGCCGTCGTTCTCCATCGGTACGTCCTCGCCCAGCGCCATCCGTATGGCCGGTGCGTACGCGACCTTCGCCGCCAGCGGTCAGCAGCGCGACCCCTATTCGGTCGCCGAGGTGAAGTACCGGGGAAGGTCCATCTACCGGCACAAGGACGTCACCAAGCGTGCCTTCGGTCCCGAGATCGCCGACAACGTCACCGATGTCCTGAAGAACGTCGTCGAACACGGAACCGGTACCCCCGCGCAGCTCCCCGGCCGCGACGTGGCAGGCAAGACGGGTACGACGGACGAGAACAAGTCGGCCTGGTTCGTCGGCTACACCCCGCAGCTGTCGACGGCCATCAGCATGTACCGGCTGGACGACGACGAGAACAACGCGGACCGCAAGTTCGAGGAGATGTACGGCACGGGTGGCGAGAAGACGATCCACGGTGCTTCGTTCCCGGCCCAGATCTGGCACGACTACATGGCTGAGGCGATGAAGGGCAAGCCGGTCCTGACGTTCCCGAAGCCGACGTCGATCGGCAAGAAGGTCTACGGTGGCGGCGCGTCGAGCCCCAAGCCGTCGCCCAGCGCGTCCCCGTCCCCGTCGCCGTCCCCGTCGGAGCCGGCGATGCCCTCGCCCACCCCGTCCGCGCCCGAGCCCGACCCCAGCGACACCTGTGGCACCTGGGACGTGACCTGCCAGAACAACAACGGTGGGACCAACTCCGGTACGGGGGATGGCGGGACCGACGGCGGTGCCAGCACCAGTCCGACGACATCAGCCTCGCCACCGGGCAACGGCAATGGGAATGGCAACGGCAACGGCAACGGCGGCTGGTTCGGCGGACCGTCCGGCTGACGTCCGTCCGGCCGGGGCCGGTGATCCGGCCGACGCGACCCGGTCATGAGGGCCGCCGCACCACATGGTGCGGCGGCCCTCGTCGTTTCCACAGTCCCGTACGGCAGGATGAGCGGCATGCCAAGCGCCAAGGACACGAGTGTGCAGCAGGAACGGTCCATCGTCCGGCCGACGCATCAGGACGAGATCGCCGAAGCGGGCAGCGAGCTGATCGGTGGCCGGTCGGGGCGCTGGACGCGGATCGGCAGCACGGCGCTCACGCCCGTGGCGGTCGTCGCGCTGATGGCGCTCGGCATGTTCGCGCTGGGGATGGTGCAGAAGCTGCCCTGCTACAACTGGGCCTGGTTCAGGGGCGCCGGTTCGCAGTACACGCACGCCTGCTACTCGGACATTCCGCACCTCTATGCCGCGCGTGGCTTCTCCGACGGCCTCGTGCCGTACTTCGACCGACTGCCCGGCGACATGCAGTACCTGGAGTATCCCGTCCTGACGGGCCTGTTCATGCAGATCGCGTCCTGGCTGACACCGGGCGGATCCCTCCAGCACCGTGAGCAGATGTACTGGATGGTCAACGCAGGCATGCTGATGATCTGCGCCGTGATCATCGCCGTCTGTGTCGCCCGTACGCACCGGCGCCGCCCCTGGGACGGACTGCTGGTGGCCCTCGCACCGGCCTTCGCGCTCACCGCGACGATCAACTGGGACCTGCTGGCCGTCGCGCTGACGGCCGCGGCGATGCTCATGTGGTCCCGGGGAAGGGCGCTGGCGTTCGGCATCCTCATCGGGCTTGCCACGGCCGCCAAGCTCTATCCCGTGTTCCTGCTGGGGCCGGTCTTCGTGCTGTGCTGGCGGGCAGGCAAATGGCGGGAGTTCGGCTCGGCGACGCTCGGGGCGGCGGTGTCCTGGCTGGTGGTGAACCTGCCGGTGATGCTCCTCGCTTCCGAGGGGTGGGAGAAGTTCTACACATTCAGTGAGAAACGGGGCATCGACTTCGGCTCGTTCTGGCTGATCATCACACAGCGCACCGGAAGGACCTTCGAGGTCACGACCGTCAACACCGTCTCGTCGCTGGTAACGCTCCTGCTGTGCGCCGTCATCGGTGCGCTGACGCTGACGGCACCGCGCAGGCCGCGCTTCGCGCAGCTCGTCTTTCTCGTCGTCGCCGCCTTCATCCTCGTCAACAAGGTCTATTCGCCGCAGTACGTGCTGTGGCTGATTCCCCTGGCCGCCCTGGCCAGGCCGCGCTGGCGCGACTTCCTGATCTGGCAGGCGTGCGAGGTCATGTACTTCCTGGGCATCTGGATGTACCTCGCGTACACGACGAGCGGGGACAAGCACCAAGGCCTGCCCACGGAGGGATATCAGCTGGCGATCACCCTGCATCTGCTGGGCACGCTGTACCTCTGCGCCGTGGTCGTACGGGACATCCTCATGCCGGAACGGGACGTCGTACGGCGCGACGGCTCGGACGATCCGTCCGGCGGGGTGTTCGACGGGGCCGAGGACGTGTTCGTGCTGGGGCCGGCGGCGCATCCGCCGCGGCATGCCGTGCCCGCCGTCGAGGGACCGCGGGTGGAATGGGGCGCCGCGCGCGCACCGGCCGTCGACTGAGCCGGTTCTCTCCGGGTGGGCCGTGGCCCCCCGGAGAGCCTCTCAGCACCCCCGTACCGGCCCGCGGGAACCGGACCACCGGTCGCGACGAGGCGCGGCCGGACCACCGGCCGGGCAGCCGGCCCAACGGTCGACGAGGCAGTCGAACCGGGTGGTCGTCTAACGGTCGACGAGGCGGTCGAACTGGGTGGTCGTGTGGCGCAGGTGGGCCACCAGTTCGTCGCCCACCTTCGGCTCCTGCGCGTCCGAGGGGACGAAGAGGATCGACACCTGCATGTGCGGCGGTTCGGCGAACCAGCGCTGCTTGCCGGCCCAGACGAACGGTGAGAGGTTGCGGTTGACGGTGGCCAGGCCCGCCCGGGCGACCCCCTTGGCGCGCGGCATCACACCGTGCAGGGCCTTCGGGGCCTCCAGGCCCACGCCGTGCGACGTACCGCCCGCGACGACCACCAGCCAGCCGTCCGACGCGGTCTTCTGCTGGCGGTAGCCGAACCGGTCGCCCTTGACGACGGGCGTGACGTCCAGAACGGCACCCCGGTACTCCGTCGCCTCGTGGTCGCCGAGCCACAGCCGGGTACCGATGCGGGCGCGGAAACGGGTCTGCGGGAACTGCTGCTGGAGCCGCCCCAGCTCTTCGGCGCGCAGATGGCTGACGAACATGGTGTGCAGCGGCAGCCGGGCCGCGCGCAGCCGGTCCATCCAGCCGATGACCTCCTCGACCGCGTCGGAGCCGTCCGTGCGGTCCAGCGGCAGGTGCAGGGCGAAGCCTTCGAGACGTACGTCCTCGATGGCGGCGTGCAGCTGCCCGAGCTCTTCCTCCTTGACGCCGTGGCGCTTCATCGAGCTCATGCACTCGATGACGACGCGTGCGCCCACGAGGGCGTGCACGCCGTCCACGGAGGAGACGGACCGGATGACCCGGTCGGGCAGCGGCACCGGCTCCTCGCCCCGTCGGAACGGGGTGAGGACCAGGAGATCGCCGCTGAACCAGTCCTTGATGCGGGCCGCTTCATAGGTGGTGCCGACGGCGAGCATGTCGGAACCGAAGCGGATGGCCTCGTCGGCGAGCCGCTCGTGACCGAAGCCGTATCCGTTGCCCTTGCAGACCGGGACGAGGCCGGGGAACTGGTCGAGGACGGATTTCTGGTGCGCCCGCCAGCGCGCGGTGTCGACGTAGAGGGAGAGCGCCATGGCCGGTCCGGAACCCTTCTGGTGGCTGCGGTGTGTGGGAGGTGTACGGATCTTGTCGGAGCGCCGGTCGCGGGAACCGGCGGAGGGATCTGCCGGACTGTGCGCCGGCGCGATGCCCTCGTTGGCTCGATGTCCCCATTGAAACGAACAAAGCCGGTTTCGTCAGCGGGACGACGCGTATCAGCGACGCGACATATAGATGTCGAGCGCCTTGTGCAGCAGCTTGTTGAGCGGGAAATCCCACTCGCCGAGATACTCGGCCGCCTGCCCGCCGGTGCCCACCTTGAACTGGATCAGGCCGAAGAGATGGTCGGTCTCGTCCAGTGAGTCGGAGATCCCGCGCAGGTCGTAGACGGTGGCGCCCATGGCGTAAGCGTCGCGCAGCATCCGCCACTGCATCGCGTTCGAGGGCCGGACCTCGCGCTTGTGGTTGGCGGACGCGCCGTACGAGTACCAGACGTGCCCGCCGACGATCAGCATGGTCGCCGCCGCGACGTTCTCGCCCTCGTGCCGGGCGAAGTACAGCCGCATCCGGTTGGGGTCCTCATTGTTGAGGGCCGTCCACATGCGCTGGAAGTAGCCCAGCGGACGCGGACGGAACCGGTCGCGCTCCGCCGTTATCTCGTAAAGACGCTGCCACTCGGCGAGGTCCCCGTAACCGCCCTGGACGACCTCGACGCCGGCCTTCTCGGCCTTCTTGATATTGCGTCGCCACAGCTGGTTGAAGCCCTTGTGGACATCTTCGAGAGACCGGTTCGCCAGCGGCACCTGGAAGACGTAGCGGGGCTGCACGTCCCCGAATCCGGCCCCGCCGTCCTCGCCCTGCTGCCAGCCCATCTTCCGCAGCCGGTCGGCGACTTCGAAGGCACGCGGCTCGATGTGCGTGGCCTCGACGTCGCGCAGGCGCTTCACGTCCTGGTCCTGGATGCCGGACTTGATGGCGGCCGCGTCCCAGCGGCGGATGACGACTGGCGGGCCCATCTTCACGGAGAAGGCGCCCTGCTGCTTCAGATGCGCCAGCATCGGCTGCAGCCAGTCCTGCAGATTCGGGGCGTACCAGTTGATGACCGGGCCCTCGGGAAGATAGGCGAGATAGCGCTTGATCTTGGGCAACTGCCGGTAGAGCACCAGGCCGACGCCGACGAGCTGTCCGGTCTTGTCGAACCAGCCCAGGCTCTCCGAGCGCCACTCGGCCTTCACGTCCGCCCACGCCGGGACCTGCATGTGACTCGCCGCGGGCAGATTCTGGAGGTACGCCAGATGCTGCTCTCGGCTGATGGTCCTCAGGGTCAGGCTCATGCGGGGCGCTCCTCGGCAGGTGTGTCCCCATCGGTCAGGGGCTCCGGCTCTCGCGCCGAAGCCTACTGTGACCGGGGGGCGCGCCGTCTGGCCGTATGGAACCTGCCGGTCCGTCCCTGCGGAACCCGGGCGGTGCCGTGCTCGTACGGGCAGCGGTGCCGGATCCCTGTACAGGGATCCGGCACCGAGCCGTCGTGTCTGGTTGAGGTCCTGTCGGGACTGTCTCGAATCAGCCCACCACGCCGCCGAAGAGGCCGCCGTGGGCCATGCCCAGGAAGAATCCGATGGCGCAGGCGCCCATGCCGATGATCAGCGGGAACCTTTCGCGCGTGGTCACCGAGACGTACTGCCCGTAAGCGGCCGTGAGGATCCCGATGAGTCCGGCCCACGAACTGATCAGATGCAGGCTGTGGAACATCGCCGTCACGAAGGCGAGTGCGCCGAGAACCAGCGTCACCGCCACCAGGGCCTGCTGGAGTGGATGGGTCTTGCCGTCCGTGGCGAGAAGGGAGACGGGAGGACGGGGTCGAATTGCCTGTGCCATGGAGTACCTCCTGGCCGAAAGGCGGCGCATCGTGGCGCCGCTCACACCCGATGTCTACAGACTGCGTCTCCTGAGCACCGGATTTCAACCGGGAGCCGGTGTGCGGGTAGTCTGTAACGTCTGCACCGGTGTCTGCCCAGGCCAGCCCGTCAGTCATCGCCCGACAGGGCGTTGTCAGTGACGACTGTTCTACTCGGAGACACTGTTGCTCACGCATCACGACCCTCCTGCCACGGAACGACCGTGGCCGCTGAGTCCAAAGGAGGTGGGTTCCACATGCGTCACTACGAGGTGATGGTCATCCTCGACCCCGATCTCGAGGAGCGCGCTGTCTCCCCGCTGATCGAGAACTTCCTCTCCGTCGTCCGTGAGGGCGATGGAAAGGTGGAGAAGGTCGACACCTGGGGCCGTCGTCGTCTCGCTTACGAGATCAAGAAGAAGCCCGAGGGCATCTACTCGGTCATCGACCTGCAGGCCGAGCCTGCGGTCGTCAAGGAGCTCGACCGCCAGATGAACCTGAACGAGTCGGTCCTCCGGACCAAGGTCCTCCGTCCCGAGATCCACTGAGCGTCTAGCTCAGTGGTCATCGGGTTCGAGTAGCAGCAAGCAGCCAGAAGCAATCCCCGCCGAGAGGTTCACCCATGGCAGGCGAGACCGTCATCACGGTCGTCGGCAATCTCGTCGACGACCCCGAGCTGCGCTTCACCCCGTCCGGTGCGGCGGTCGCGAAGTTCCGTGTCGCGTCCACTCCCCGCATCTTTGACCGGCAGACCAACGAGTGGAAGGACGGCGAAGGCCTGTTCCTCACCTGCTCGGTCTGGCGTCAGGCGGCGGAGAACGTCGCCGAGTCGCTCCAGCGAGGCATGCGCGTCGTCGTGCAGGGCCGGCTGAAGCAGCGGTCGTACGAAGACCGCGAGGGCGTCAAGCGCACGGTCTACGAGCTGGACGTCGAGGAAGTCGGCCCCAGCCTCAAGAACGCCACGGCCAAGGTCACCAAGACCACCGGTCGCGGCGGTCAGGGCGGCCAGGGTGGATACGGCGGCGGCCAGCAGGGCGGCGGCAACTGGGGCGGCGGTCCCGGTGGCAGTGGCGGTGGCGGTGGCCAGCAGGGTGGTGGCGGCGCTCCCGCCGACGACCCGTGGGCCACGAGCGCACCGTCCGGCGGCCAGCAGGGCGGCGGAGGCGGCGGAGGTGGCTGGGGCGGCAGCTCCGGCGGTTCCGGCGGCGGCTACTCGGACGAGCCTCCCTTCTAGGGCAGCTCGTACCCCCACTTCTTGATCACACAGGAGAAACATCATGGCGAAGCCGCCTGTGCGCAAGCCTAAGAAGAAGGTCTGCGCATTCTGCAAGGACAAGACCCAGTACGTGGACTACAAGGACACGAACATGCTGCGGAAGTTCATTTCCGACCGCGGCAAGATCCGTGCCCGCCGCGTGACCGGCAACTGCACGCAGCACCAGCGTGACGTCGCCACGGCAGTGAAGAACAGCCGTGAGATGGCGCTGCTGCCCTACACGTCCACCGCGCGATAAGGGAAGGGTGACCGAATCATGAAGATCATCCTGACCCACGAGGTCTCTGGCCTCGGTGCTGCGGGCGACGTCGTCGACGTCAAGGACGGGTACGCCCGTAACTACCTGGTTCCGCGTGGCTTCGCCATCCGCTGGACCAAGGGTGGCGAGAAGGACGTGGCGCAGATCCGCCGCGCCCGCAAGATCCACGAGATCGCCACGATCGAGCAGGCCAACGAGATCAAGGCCAAGCTTGAGGCCGTGAAGGTCCGTCTGGCCGTTCGCTCCGGCGACGCCGGCCGTCTCTTCGGCTCCGTGACTCCGGCCGACATCGCCTCGGCGATCAAGGCGGCCGGTGGCCCCGACGTCGACAAGCGTCGCGTCGAGCTCGGCTCGCCGATCAAGACGCTCGGTGGACACCAGGTGTCCGTGCGTCTGCACCCCGAGGTCGCTGCACAGCTCGGCGTCGAGGTCATCGCTGCCTAAGGGCATCGCTCGTCAGAGCAGGCAAGGGTCGCATCCCGTGGGGGTGCGGCCCTTGCCTGTTTCACGTGAAACGGGCGCCGGGGTGGTTCAGCGGGTGGCTCCGGTGACCATCCACCTGCCCGATCGGGTGCGCAGCCAGAGCGTCAGCATGCGGACGGTCATCATCAGGGCCATCGCCCACCACAGCGCAGTCAGACCGCCGCCGAGTGTCGGCAGCAGCAGGGCGGCCGGGGCGAAGACGGCCAGTGTGAGGAGCATGGCCCAGGCCAGATACCGACCGTCTCCGGCACCCATCAGCACACCGTCCAGGACGAAGACCACGCCGGCTATCGGCTGTGACAGCGCCACCACCAGCAACGCCGGGAACAGCGTGTCCTGGACGGACTGGTCGCTGGTGAACAGGGGCACGAACAGCGGCCGGGCAAGGACGACCAGGGCTCCGAACACCACGCCGGAAGCGATGCCCCACTGGACCATGCGTCCGCACGCCTCGCGTGCGCCCTTGGTGTCCTCGGCTCCCAGGTAGCGGCCGATGATGGCCTGTCCCGCGATGGCGATGGCGTCGAGGGCGAAGGCCATCAGGCTCCAGAGGGAGAGGATGATCTGGTGCGCGGCAATCTCGGTGTCGCCGAGTCGGGCGGCGACGGCGGTGGCGATCATCAGCACGGCACGGAGGGACAGGGTGCGGATCAGTAGAGGCACGCCTGCCTGGGCGCTGGCCTTGATGCCTGCGGCATCGGGCCGAAGCGAGGCACCGTGTCGGCGCGCTCCCCGCACCACCACGATCAGGTAGGCGGCAGCCATGGCGAACTGTGCGATCACCGTCCCCCAGGCCGATCCGGCGATGCCGAGCCCGGCCCCATAGACGAGTCCCGCGTTGAGGACTCCGTTGGCAGCGAAGCCTCCGATGGCGACGTAGAGGGGGGTTCGGGTGTCCTGCAGACCGCGGAGTACGCCGGTTGCGGCCATCACCACGAGCATGGCCGGGATGCCGAGGCTGGAGATCCTCAGATACGTGGTGGCGTAAGGGGCTGCGGTTTCGGAGGCACCGAAGGCGTCCACGAGCCAGGGTGCTGTGGGGAGCGTGACAGCGATGACAAGGATGCCGAGCAGGAGAGCCAGCCAGATGCCGTCCATGCCCTGCCGGATCGCCGAGGCCCGATCGCCCGCTCCGACCCGCCGCGCCACTGCCGCGGTGGTGGCGTAGGCGAGAAAGACGAAGACGCTGACGGCGGTGGTCAGCAGGGCTGCGGCGACGGCCAGGCCGGCCAGCTGTGATGTGCCGAGGTGGCCGACGATGGCGCTGTCGACCATCACGAAGAGCGGCTCGGCGACGAGAGCGCCGAAGGCAGGAACGGCGAGCGAGATGATCTCGCGGTCGTGCTGTCGACGACGAGGCGGCGAGGGCGCCGGGGCCTGGGTCATGGGGGTCAATCTAATCTTCCACAGGTAATAGATGCAATCCTTCTTAGTCCCTTACATCCTCTCTGGCCCGGCGTTCTCTCGTGTGCTGTTTGTCGTGATCTTGTGCTGACTCGGAAAGTTTTTCTCCCCCACAGCCCGTGGATGGAGAAAGTCCAGGTCAGAGTGGTGATGATGAGGGCGCTATGAGTTTGTCCACAGTGCTGTCCCCCGCTTCGTGCACAGGTTCTGCAGGGTTCTCCACAGCATCTGGTCCGTCGTCCACATGCCCTGTGGATAACCAGATTGGCTGACGGTGCTGAGCGGCCTAACGTGGTCCGGCGCCCGCACCCTTTTCCGGCTCTGGAACCCGCGGCACGTGATCCGCGAGAACCGGAGTCGGGCGTCTTGTTTGTCGGTGCTGTGCCGTAAGAAAGAGTGGCATGGCGAGGTCCGCGGAGCGGACGGGAGGAGGTGGCCGGGTGAGCATTCCCGAGCCTTTGGACGACCCCTGGGCCGACACCGGTCCCAGTGACCGTCTGCCTGTGACCCGTCAGCGACGCAGTGAAGGCCGGGACCGCGGCGAGCAGCACGAACGCGGCAGGGAGAGCGGCGGATGGGAGAGCGGCGCCCCCGGTTTCGAACGGGTGCCGCCCCAGGACCTCGACGCGGAGCAGTCGGTCCTGGGCGGCATGCTCCTGTCCAAGGACGCCATCGCCGACGTCGTGGAGATCATCAAGGGGCACGACTTCTATCGCCCCGCCCACGAGACCGTCTATCAGGCGATCCTCGACCTCTATGCCAAGGGCGAACCGGCCGACCCGATCACGGTGGCGGCCGAGCTGGTCAAGCGCGGCGAGATCACCAAGGTGGGCGGAGCGCCGTATCTGCACACCCTCGTCCAGTCGGTGCCTACTGCGGCCAACGCTTCGTACTACGCGGAGATCGTCCACGAACGGGCGGTCCTCAGGCGGCTCGTCGAAGCCGGCACGAAGATCACGCAGATGGGATACGCGGCCGACGGAGATGTCGACGACATCGTGAACTCCGCGCAGGCCGAGATCTATGCCGTCACCGAGCAGCGCACCAGCGAGGACTACCTGCCGCTCGGCGACATCATGGAAGGCGCACTCGACGAGATCGAGGCGATCGGTTCGCGCAGCGGTGAGATGACCGGGGTGCCGACCGGTTTCACCGACCTCGACGCCCTGACGAACGGGCTGCACCCGGGCCAGATGGTCGTCATCGCAGCGCGTCCGGCCATGGGTAAGTCCACACTGGCGCTGGACTTCGCCCGTGCCTGCTCCATCAAGAGCAACATGCCCAGCGTGATCTTCTCCCTCGAAATGGGGCGCAACGAGATCGCGATGCGACTGCTCTCGGCCGAGGCGCGGGTGGCGCTGCACCACATGCGTTCCGGCACCATGACCGACGAGGACTGGACGCGGCTGGCGCGCCGGATGCCGGATGTCTCGGCCGCGCCCCTCTACATCGACGACTCCCCGAACCTCTCCATGATGGAGATCCGGGCGAAGTGCCGTCGTCTCAAGCAGCGCAACGACCTCAAGCTCGTGGTCATCGACTACCTCCAGCTGATGCAGTCCGGAGGCTCGAAGCGTGCCGAGAGCCGCCAGCAGGAGGTCTCCGACATGTCGCGAAACCTCAAGCTGCTGGCGAAGGAGTTGCAGCTGCCGGTCATCGCGCTCTCCCAGCTGAACCGTGGCCCCGAGCAGCGCACGGACAAGAAGCCGATGGTCTCCGACCTGCGTGAATCAGGTTCCATCGAGCAGGACGCCGACATGGTGATCCTGCTGCACCGCGAGGACGCGTACGAGAAGGAGTCACCCCGGGCCGGCGAGGCCGACCTGATCGTCGCCAAGCACCGTAACGGCCCGACGGCGACGATCACCGTCGCCTTCCAGGGCCACTACTCGCGCTTCGTGGACATGGCGCAGACCTGAGTGACCCCTGTCAGGTCTCAGATTTCGTGGCCGAATCTCACGAGCGATGGCCAAGCGATGGCTTATCTGACACGAATCTGAGACTGGCAGGTCAAGCCGCCCACTCGTAGGGGTGATTGGGCTCTGATGCTGGTGCCCTGGTGGAAGCCCGCTGACACCGTGGGCTCACGGGGCATCGCTCGTGGGCTTGAGGGTGTGCGGTGGGGGAGATCGCCGCGACGGTGAGAGGAAACACCCATCCAAGCCGTGAGACAGCGGGAAGCTGCTCAGCGCCTCGTCTCGTACCTGGTCAGGACCACGCCGCCGGGAAACGTCCGCGTCTCCACCAGGTTCAGGTTCACCCAGCTGTCCAGCGTGGTGAAGAACGGCGTTCCGCCGCCCACCAGGACCGGATGGGCGGCGATCGCGTACTCGTCGATCAGCCCGGCGCGCATGGCCGCCCCGGCGAGCGTTGCGCCGCCGATGTTCATCGGGCCGCCGTCCTCGGCCTTGAGCCGGGTGATCTCGGCGATCGCGTCGCCGGTGACCAGGCGGGTGTTCCAGTCGACCTTGTCGATCGTCGAGGAGAACACCACCTTCGGCGTGTCCCGCCAGTTCCGCGCGAACTCGATCTCCGCCGGGGTGGCGCCCGGCTGCTGGTCGCCGGTCGGCCAGTAGGAGCTCATCGTCTCCCACAGCTTGCGCCCATACAGCGACAGGCCACTCGCCTGCTCGTGGTCGAGCCACCACTGGAACAGTTCGTGGCTCGGCGGTCCGCTCCAGCCGATGTCGTCGCCGGCCGCGGCGATGTAGCCGTCCAGGGTCAGGTTCATGCCGCAGATCAGTTTCCGCATGGCCCAGCCTTCCGTCCGTGGGTGTCCGGCGTATAGACCAGCGCGGCGCGGGAAACTCATCGGTGCGCGCTCTGGGCTCGCCGGTAGTCCTCGTGCTCGGGGCTCAGCGTGGTGTACTCGGCCGACACGGGCAAGCCGCCTGATCTCGACCTCGCCCTCGCGAGGAAATGCCACGGATTTGAGACTGATCACGGGTGACAAGGCCGTGAGACAGCCAAGAACGCCCAGGTCACGCACGATCGACATGTCACGAGCGGCGAGACCCTACAGCTGTGCAGCGTCTCAGATTTCGTGTGGGAATCTCACGGGCGATGTCGGATCCAAGAATCTGAGACCTCGGCATCCACCAGTCCACCCTGGTGGTCCGGATCAACCGCCTCGAAGCGGACCTCGCCCTGCCCCTCTTCGAACGAGCCGAGCGCGGTACGGCCATGAAACTGACCGGATTCGTGAAACGCTGCGCCGCAGCCGGAGGGGTGATGGCCGGTGGGTGGAGACCGCGCTGGAGGTCATGATCGCGCTGGCTGGACGACCGGCTTCCTGGTCGTATGTGGTCACCTTCAGCCAGGTTGGAAGAACGCGAGCATTTTCTGGGCGGCGTCCGGAGACGTCAGCAATTCCTGCATGTCCGCGGACATCCGGGCGGCAGCGCTGGTGCGTTCGAACATCTCGCGTTCGTACTCTTTGACGGCGGCGGGAAAGTCGTCCGGGTGCACGGCCAGCGCGCGACCGAGCAGGGCGCCGTCGAGCAGCGCCATGTTGGCGCCCTCTCCCACCGGCGGCATCAGATGCGCGGCATCGCCGAGCAGCGTGACGCCTGGCGTCGACGGCCAGGTCAGGCCGACCGGGAGAGTGGTGATCGACCGCGGCACGATCGTGTCGTCGCAGGCCGCGATCAGTGCGGTGAACCGTGAGTCCCAGCCGGGGAGCAGGTCGATCAGCCGCGCCCTGGCGGCGGCCGGGTCGTCGAACGGGATCCCGCTGGTGGCGAACCAGTCCTCGGTGGTGTTGTAGAAGCTCAGGCCGATGCGAACGCGGCCGTCGCCGTTGCGCTGCGCCGCCAGGGACAGTCCGTTGCCGAGCACCCAGTAGTTGCCGCGCCCGACCATCGCCGCGAGGTCGGGGTGCGTGCGGTCGATGTCGGGAATGCCGACCTCGACGATGTTCTGGCCGATATGCGTCGGTCGGGCGTCGGTGAGCAGTGCGCGCACCCGGGACTGCGCGCCGTCCGCGCCGACCAGCAGGTCATACGGGGCACTGCTGCCGTCGGCGAAGTGCAGCAGGGCGTCGTCGGCGGATGTGAACGCGTGTCCCCAGCGCACCACGTCTTCGGGGAGGGAATCCAGCAGCAGGTTGCGCAGATCGGCGCGGTCGACCTCGGGTCGCTCAAGCGGGGCGTCGTCAGGCGTGTCCTCCTGGAACAGCAGAGTGCCATCCGGTTCGAGAAGACACATGTCCTGGCCTTCACCACGGGCAATCGCGTAGAACCGGTCGATCAGACCGGCCTCGCGCAGCGCCCGCTGACCCGAGTGGATGTCGAGCATGCCGCCCTGACCGCGCGCACCGCGTGACGGTTCACGTTCATAGACGACGGCGTCGATGCCGTTCACGTGCAGCACTCGGGCAAGGGCCAAGCCGCCCAAGCCGGCTCCGACAATGGCGATGGTCACGGTTGCCTCTCCTCGATACGCCGTACTGACCGATACACTGTATCGCTCGATGCGATGTATTGTTAGCGGCATGTTGGTGTGGGAGAGGCCGGAGCCATCGAATCGACCCGTGCCGGCCCCGTTGAGTCGGGAACGGATCGTGCGAGCGGCGATCCAGCTGGCCGACGCGGACGGCCTGGATGCGGTGTCGTTGCGCAAGGTCGCCACCGCGCTGGACGTTCGTCCGATGCGGCTGTACGGCTACATCGCCGGCAAGGAGGAGCTGCTCGACCTGATGGTCGACGCCGCTCACGCCGAGATCCGGCCAGTCGGAGACGGCTGGCGGGAGGTGCTCCGGTCTCTGGCCGACGCCACTCGGCACGCCGTTCACGCGCACGAATGGCTCGCCGATCTCCTGGGTGGCCGACCCCAGCTCGGACCGCACGCGCTGGCCAGTGGGGAGACCGTGGTGGCCGCGCTGGACGACGTCGACGTGGACGCCATCATGCCGGTGGTCGCCGCAGTCAACGCGTATGTGATCGGCGCGGTGCGTCGGGAGATCGCCGAGCGGCGTGCTGAGCGGGCCACCGGGATGGACGAGAAGCGTTGGCAGGCCTCACTCGGGCCCTATCTGGTGCGAACCTTCGCCACTGGCCGATTCCCCGCGCTGGCCACGGTGGTGCGAGATGCAGCCCACCTGGACGCCGACCACACCTTCCGGATCGGCCTCGACTTCCTGCTCGACGGCGTCGAAGCCCGCATCTCAAGGTGACGCGCGGCCGAAGGCCCGGACCGGCCATAGCGCCAGGTCGGCGCTGACGCGTTGGGATGACGAAATGCGCTCGCCACAGCTCGGTCTCTGCGGGTAGTTGTTGTGCATGACCTCTGCATCTGAACAGCTGCTCCCCGGTACACAGCGCGCTCTGCTGCACCGCATCGCCACCGCGCAGTCGGAGGGCCGGGCTCCCGGGCTCGTCGCCGCAGTACAGAGGCAGGGGAAGGTCGTCTGGAATGGCTCCCGCAGCTGTGTGGACGGCCACGCGCCCGACGCCGACACCCAGTTCAGGATCGGCTCTCTCACCAAGACCTTCACGGCGGTGCTGGTCCTGCGGTTGCACGACGAGGGACTTCTGGACCTCGACGACCCGCTGGAGAAGCATCTGCCCGGCACGGGCGTCGATGGAGTCACCGTCCGTCAACTCCTGGGACACAGCGCGGGGCTGAGTGCCGAGGCACCTGCACCCTGGTGGGAGCGGACCCCAGGAACGCTGCGTCCCGAGCTTCCCGACGTACTCGGTGAGAACAGACGGATGCATGCCCCCGGCCGCCGACACCATTACTCGAACCCCGGCTACACCGTGCTGGGCTCGCTGATCGAGAAGGTACGAGGAACGAGCTGGTCGGAGGTGCTTCAACACGAGATCCTGGAACCGCTGGGGATGCACCGTACGAGCGTCCGGCCGCAGGCGCCGCACGCCGGCGGCTGGGCCGTGCATCCCTGGGCGGACGTCATGCTGCCCGAGCCGGCCGAGGATCTCGGGCTGATGGCTCCGGCCGGCCAGCTCTGGTCCACCACGGACGACCTCCTCCGCTTCGCGGCCTTTCTCGTCCAGGGGGACGACCGGGTGCTCTGTGCCGCCTCCGTGAAGCAGATGCGCGAACCGTCCGCGCCGGCCGAGTCCGGTGACTGGGAGTCCGCCTACGGTCTGGGGCTTCAGATCGGACGGAAAGAGGGCCGCACGCTCCTCGGGCACACAGGCTCGCTGCCGGGCTTCCTGGCCGCGCTCTGGATCAGCGTCGAGGACGACGTGGCGGCCGTTGTTCTGACCAACACCACCTCGGGACTGATGGTCGGTGGTGTCGCCGCCGACCTGGTGAAGATCGTCGCCGACGCCGAGCCCCGCATCCCGGAGCCCTGGCGCCCGCTGCCCGAGGTGGACGAGGAACTGCTCGCACTGACCGGGCCCTGGTACTGGGGCACGCACGCGAATGTCCTGCGCCTGACCTCGGACGCCGGGCTGGAGCTTCGGCCCCTGCGCGGCAACGGCCGTGGCGCCCGGTTCACCGCACAGCCCGACGGCACCTGGATCGGTCTCCACGGCTATTACGCGGGGGAGACGTTGCGCGTCGTCCGGAACGGTGACGGCAGCGTGAACCACCTCGACCTGGGGTCGTTCGTCTTCACCCGTGAGCCGTACGACCCCGCGGCTGCCGTTCCCGGCGGTGTGGACGAGGGTGGGTGGCGAGGACTCGAAGTGTGAGCACCGCGTTTCACGTGAAACGGG
This sequence comes from Streptomyces sp. NPDC058051, assembly GCF_042885475.1. Classification (NCBI taxonomy): domain Bacteria; kingdom Bacillati; phylum Actinomycetota; class Actinomycetes; order Kitasatosporales; family Streptomycetaceae; genus Streptomyces; species Streptomyces sp. NPDC058051. The sequence continues at coordinate 59,831 of NZ_JBHVRW010000015.1, read as the reverse complement.
AGGGGGTGGCCCGATCGGGCCACCCCCTCCCGTTGTCCGTATGGCGATCAGAGTGCGAGCTTGAAGCCCACGTGGCTGGCAGTGAAGCCGAGTCGCTCGTAGAAGCGGTGAGCATCGGTCCGGGCCGCGTCGGACGTCAACTGGACCAACTGGCAGTGCCGGCGACGGGATTCGTCAACGGCCCATTCGATGAGCCGGCTGCCGAGACCGCTGCCGCGCTCGTCGGCGTGGATACGGACGCCTTCGATGACCGAGCGGGTGGAGCCGCGCCGGGAGAGCCCGGGGATCACCGTCAGCTGCAGCGTCCCGACGGTGCGGCCCCCGCGCACGGCGACGACCAGGTGCTGGTTCGGATCAACGGCCAGACGCCGGAACGCGGCGTGGTACGGGGCGAGGTCGTTCGGTGACTCCCGCTCGGCGCCCAGCGGATCGTCGGCGAGCATGGCCACGATCGCGGGGAGGTCGGCGAGGGCCGCCGGGCGTATGTCGAGATCGCTCATGATCGGCAGACTACGCACCGCACCGGTGCTGCGGGAGAAGCCGTAGGCGTCAACCGCTCTGTTTCCTGCTCTGGGCGCCATGCGACCGGTGGCGGCACGGGAGCTCAGGCGGCTGGTACGGGGGCCTTCAGTTCCTCGACTGCCTTGACGAGCGGGGCCAGTTCGGGGTTCCTGGCGGCCTGGTCGAGTGCGGAGCGCAGGGCGGTGTCATTGGTCGGCCGGGCCTCGGCAAGCAGCGCCAGACCGGCCTCGGTGACATCGGTATAGATGCCGCGGCGATCGGTGTCGCAGAGGTACCGGGTCAGCAGTCCGCGGTCTTCGAGGCGGGTGACCAGGCGCGTGGTGGCGCTCTGGCTGAGTACGACAGCGTCCGCGACCTGCTTCATCTGGAGATGGCCACCGGGACCGTTGTGTTGTCGGCTCAGGACGTCGAGCAGGGAGTACTCCCGCACGCTCAGTCCATGCCCGGTCTGCAGTGCCCGCTCGATGCGGGCCTCGATCTTTCCGTGGAGCAAGGAGAGAGCGCACCAGCCCTGAGAGAGGGCGGTCAGTGCGGGGTCTGTCGCTGTCATGTGTCTCTCCTCCGCGTCGGAGCCGCTTGCGTCCAGAGTAGGCGACGATTGCAATAGCCCGCGCTTGCAATTAATCGGCGCCTGCAATTATTGTGAACGCTCGTAAGACGCATGCACAATTATCAGAGAAGGGGAAACCCATGCCGCTCGCGCTCCTCGCCCTCGCCATGGGGGCTTTCGGGATCGGAACCACAGAGTTCGTGATCATGGGGCTGCTCCCCGAGGTCGCCACGGACTTCCAGGTCTCGATCCCGACCGCGGGATTCCTCGTCACGGGCTACGCCCTCGGTGTCGTACTCGGCGCCCCGCTGATGACGCTCCTCGGTACTCGCGTCACCCGCAAGCGCATGCTCATGCTGCTGATGGGGCTGTTCGTCGTGGGCAACATCGTCTCCGCCGCGGCACCGGTCTTCGGCGTCATGATCGCGGGCCGTGTGATCGCCTCGCTCGCCCACGGTGCCTTCTTCGGCATCGGGTCGGTCGTGGCGGCCGATCTGGTCGCCCCGCAGAAGAAGGCCGGCGCGATCGCCCTCATGTTCACGGGGCTCACCGTCGCCAATGTCATCGGCGTACCGCTGGGCACCTATATCGGGCAGAACGTCGGTTGGCGGGCCACCTTCTTCGTCGTCGCCGCGCTCGGTCTCATCGGCCTTCTCGGTGTGGCCGCGCTCGTCCCCGAGCAACCCCGGCCCGAGGGGGTGCGGCTCCGCCACGAGCTGGCCGCGTTCCGCAATGTGCAGGTACTTCTCGCCATGGCGATGACGGTGTCGGGCTTCGGCGGAGTCTTCGCCGCGATCACCTACATCACCCCGATGATGACCGAGATCGCTGGGTACTCCGCGTCCTCCGTCACCTGGCTCCTGGTTCTCTTCGGGCTGGGCATGGTGGGCGGCAACCTGCTCGGCGGCAAGTTCGCCGACCGCCACCTGATGCCGATGCTGTACGTGTCGCTGGGCGCCCTCGCCGTAGTCCTGGCCCTTTTCACCCTGACCGCTCACAACAAGATCGCAGCGGCCTTCACCATCGTGCTGATCGGGGGCCTGGGATTTGCCACGGTGCCGCCACTGCAGAAGCGGGTGCTCGACCAGGCAGCCAGCGCTCCGACCCTCGCCTCCGCCGTCAACATCGGTGCCTTCAACCTCGGCAACGCGCTTTCGGCGTGGCTCGGCGGCCTCGTCATCGCTGCCGGGCTCGGCTACACCGCTCCCAACTGGGTCGGCGCTGCACTGGCAGCCTTTGCCCTCGTCCTCGCGATCGTCTCCAGCGCTGTGGAACGTCGCACGGCTTCCCGGGGCCGGCTGGTCGCCCAGCACCGCCCGGAACCGGTCGCGACCCCCGCGCCCCAGCGGTGAGCCCCGGCAGGCCTCAGCACCGGATGCGGCGAGTCCGGCTCCGGCGCCGAGGCAGGCCGGCCCTCACACCGTCCCTCGCACACAGCACCAAGGAGCCGGCTCATCGGCGCCATCGGCGTCGGCGGAGGAACCTTTGAACAGGACCACGGCTTCGCGCCGGCCGCTGTGAAGGCTCTCGTCTGACGCGCGTCCCGCCCGCCGGGGTGGAGCCGACGCGCGTGGCTCAGCCCGTCGCCAAGGTCAGCGGAGCGTAGCGACGGGTCCAGTCGCCCGGCAGGTCCGAGATGCCGTGCGTCATCGCCGTGGTTTCGGAGCCGGTTCGCAGGCCGCACTCCTTGAACCAGGTGAGCAACTCTTCATGGCGCGCGTCGACGTCCGCGCGCAACGGCAGGTCCGTCGCCCCCGCGAGCGAGGCGACGAGCGCCCGGGCCGCAGTGGTGTCGGGCGCGACCAGCGGGCCGATCACCTGCGTACGGTCGCTCGGCCAGCTAGCCGCGTAACCGACGAGTGCTCCGTCGCGCTCCGCCACGCGGATGTGGTCGGCGTACGCCGGCAGCCGGGTAAGTACATGCGTCCGGTCGGAGCCGAAGACGTCCAAGTCCAGCCGGACCATGGCCTGCAGATCGTCCGCCGTGGCCGGGCGGACGGTCACGGCGGATGCTTGGACTCCGGACGGCCGGAAGAACCCGGTGACCCGCTCGACGCGTCCCACGACCGTGAAGCCGAGCTGCTCGTAGAGCGGTTGTCCCGCGGATGTCGCGTACAGGCTGAGAGGTGTGTCTGCGGCCGCGTCGATCACATGGCGCATCAGGTGGCGGGCGACTCCCTGTCGCGCGTATCGCTCGGCGACGAGCAGCATGCCGATGGCGGCAAGGCGCGGGCCGTAAGAGGTCACCACACATGTGGCCAGCAGGCCCTTGCCCGCAGGATCGTCGATGCCGTACCCGGTTCCTGCGGTGAGGAGCAGACCCCATCGGTGCTCGTCGCGTGGCCACCCGCGGTCCTCACAGAGATCGGCGCAGGCGACCAGGTCACCCAGGGTGAGGCGCCGGACAGGCGTATCGGCGAGCGGACGCGGCAGCGGGGTGGGCATGAGGGTCAGGCTGTCCGATGCGGCGACCGTGCGTCCACTCCTTTACCAGGACAGGCCGGGGTGTTTAGCGGGACGGGCCGGGGTGCGTGGCTGTCGGCTGCGCCTTTCCACCCTCAGGGGTTCGGTAGCGGGGCTGTGGCTTCGAGCGCCGGCAGCCCTACGGCCAGTCCGAGTCGGCTCACGGATGCCATGACATGTGCCACGAAGAAGCTACGGCGAGCGGAACGTTTGAGTGGTTTCACGTGAAACGCGGTGCCGGGAACGGGGCGACCGGGCTTCCGGCGGCGGGAGCCACCGCGCGTACTCGCCTCGGCGTACAGTACGCACTCCTCTTCGGTCCGGGCCGCCAGGCGCGTTGGAGTGCCCTGCTGGTCCTCGCCCGAGATCGGTCGGTGCGCGGTCCCGCACGGGCGTGGATGTGGACATCCGGAGTGGAGCCACGGCTTGGTCCTGAGGCCAGGGGACGTAACCGGGAAGCTGCTTCAGATACCCGGACTTCCCGCTATTTGTCCGGTCCGCGTCCGTGACAGGGGATGCTGGAGCGAGACACGGCGAACGGGAACCGATCGGGAGCCGACCGGCGACCTAAGCAAGACCCGAGTGCGCCCGTAGGCACGTGCTGCGGCCGCGTGAGTGCGTAAGGCGACCAGAAGACCTTCGAGGCGAGGCAGAACATGGATGCTCCGGCCACCGGGTGGACCGAAGACGGAACGGACCGATCTCCCGACGCGACCCTGATCCATCGCACTCTGGCCGAGATCTCGCCCGTCGCGGACGACGCGACCTCGTATTTCTACGCCCTGCTCTTCATCCGTCGCCCCGATCTGCGCGCGTTGTTCCCGGTCGCGATGGATGTCCAGCGCGACCGTCTGTTCCGCGCGATCCTCGCCGCGACCCACCGACTGGACGATCCCGAGGCGCTGTCCGCGTATCTCGGCGCACTGGGCCGGGGGCACCGCAAGTACGGCACACTGCCCACTCACTATCCCGCGGTGGGCGAGGCCCTCCTCGGAGCGCTGAGCCGCTACGCGACCACCACATGGGACGCGGAGACGGAAGCGGCGTGGGTCCGTGCCTACACCGCCCTATCGCAGATCATGATCGATGCGGCCGCCGAGGACGAGCAGCGGGCTCCCGCCTGGTGGCACGCCGAGGTCGTCTCGCACGACCTCAGAACCCGTGACATAGCGGTCCTCACGGTCCGCCCCGACCATGCCTACCCCTTCCTCGCAGGCCAGTACACGGCAATGGAGACCCCGTGGTGGCCCCGGACCTGGCGGCACTACTCCTTCGCCTCGGCCCCCCGGCCGGACGGTCTCCTCACCTTCCACATCAAGGCGGTCCCGGCCGGCTGGGTCTCCAACGCTCTGGTGCACCGGGCCCGTCCCGGCGACATCCTGCGCCTCGGCCCGCCCACCGGTTCGATGACGGTCGACCACTCCACCCACACCGGTCTGCTCTGCCTGGGCGGCGGTACGGGAATCGCCCCCATCAAGGCGCTCGTGGAGGACGTCGCGGAGTATGGCGACCGCCGCCCCGTGGAGGTCTTCTACGGGGCGCACAGCGATCAGGGCCTGTACGACATCGACACGATGATGCGGCTCCAGCGGACCTATCCCTGGCTCTCGGTGCGCCCGGTGGTGTCCACCGGCCCGGGAAGGGCGGGCGGTCTGACGGGACTGCTGCCCGACGCCGTGCGCCAGTGCGGCCCGTGGCACGAGTACGACGCCTACCTCGCGGGACCGCCCGGCATGATCCGCAGCGGCGTGCATGTGCTCAGGGGTATCGGTGTACCGGCCGAGCACATCCGGCACGACTGGTTCGAGGAACTGGCGATCAACGGCTCCGGCTGACCCGCACAGCGGCAGCCACCGGCGTCGCCCCAGGCACAGGCAGTCGTCGCCGCCCCGGGAAGGCGCGGCTGTCGGTCCAGGACCCGCGCGGCTGCCGGTCAGCCCAGGTCGGGTGCGTGCATCGCCCGCACGCCCTCGATGTTGCCGTCCAGATAGTGCCGCAGCGACAGGGGTACGAGATGAACGGCGGCGATCCCCATCCGGCTGAACGGCACGCGTACGACGTCGTACTCCCCGCAGGGGTCCTCGATCTCGGGGCCGTGGCGCAGAGACAGGTCCATCGACTCCAGCCGGCAGACGAAGAAGTGCTGGACCTTGACGCCCTTCACCCCGCCGCCCTCGATGTGCTCCACGGTATCGACGAAGCAGGGGACCACATCGGTGATCTTGGCGCCGAGCTCCTCGTCCAGCTCACGGTGCAGAGCGTCGACCACGGTTGCGTCCTCGGGTTCGACTCCGCCTCCGGGCGTGAGCCAGTACGGATCCACCCCGGGCTTGGTGCGTTTGATGAGGACGAGGTCGTTGCCGTCGAGGAGGATGGCACGTGCGGTGCGCTTGACCACAGGACGTTCGGTCATGGCAAGAGCGTGGCCCACGGAACGGGTTCTGAAACACCGGACCCGTGTCGGCCCGCCCTGCGCTCACCAGGCGGCTGCGGCCCGTAGCAGCCACTCGTGTGCCCGCGCGGTGTGCGGCAGCGAGTGCGTGCCGGTCCACACGACCAGGGAATACGTGCGCAGCGGACCGCGCAGGAGGGGGCGAGGAGCGTCACGACCTCGCCCCGTTCCAGCGCCCCCCTCGCGCAGAGAGCGCGATAGCACGGCGAGGCCGGCGCCCGCCGCCACGCACTCCAGGACCGTCCGGAGGTCGGGCGAGGAGAATCCAGATGTACGGATAAGCGCCTGTTGCCGCTGTGCCAGGGGCGCTGACCGGCAGTCAACCAGCCGTGTCCGGGCGGTCCTTCCTCTGCGGACCGGGAGGGTCCGGGTCATGAGGGGGAGGCTCGGACCGTCCGTGCCACCGGTCGGTTCAGCCGTCGCCCAGCGCCGCGTCCAGCGCCCGCTCCACGTCGGCCACCAGATCCTCGGGGTTCTCGGCGCCGACGGAGAAGCGGATGAAGCCCTCCGGCACGGCGTCACCGCCCCAGCGCCCCCGCCGCTCGGCGGTGGAGCGCACGCCACCGAAGCTCGTCGCGTCGTCGACCAGCCGCAGCTCGGTGAGGAAGCGCTCGGCCCGCTCGCGGTCGGGCAGGACGAACGACACCACGGAGCCGAAGCGCCGCATCTGTCGCACAGCGTTCGGGTACGAAGGGTCGGTGGGCAGGCCGGGGTACCGCAGCCCGGTCACCCCCGCGCGCTTGCCCAGAGCCTCCGCAAGGGTCAAGGCGGTGGAGCACTGCCGGTCGATCCGCAGCTCCAGCGTGGCGAGTGAACGGTGCGCGAGCCAGGCCTCCATCGGTCCCGGAATCGCTCCGACGACCTTGCGCCAGCGCCGCACACCGGCAGCCAGCTCAGGATCGCGGCAGGCCACATGACCGAGCAGGATGTCTCCGTGGCCGGTCATGCCCTTGGTGTCACTGGCCACCGAGAAGTCGGCACCCAGTTCCAGCGGGCGCTGGCCGAGCGGTGTGGCGAGGGTGTTGTCGACAGCCACCAGGGCGCCTGCCGCGTGTGCGGCATCGACGAGCCGCCGTACGTCGCAGACGTCGAGCCCCGGATTGGACGGGGTCTCGATCCACAGCAGCTGGGCACCTTCGAGGACCGCCAGCTGAGCATCGCCGCCGGTCGGGGCGGTTCGCACCTCGACCCCGTAGGCTTCCAGCTGCTCACGTACCAACGGCAGCGCCTGATAACCGTCATCGGGCAGCACGACCACATCGCCGGTGCGCGCCCGGGACAGCAGCACGGCCGAGACCGCTGCCATCCCGGAGGCGAAGACGATGCTCTCGACCGGCTCCCCCGGTGCCTCCAGCTCACCGATGGCCCGCTCCAGACGCGTCCAGGTCGGGTTGGTGTCGCGGCCGTAGGTGTACGGGCCGGTCGGCTCACCGGAGAGATGGAAGTGCGCGGCGAAGACCGGCCCGGGCAGGGTGGGCTCGAACTGTTCCGGTTCGGGCAGCCCGGCCCGTACCGCCCGGGTTCCGTCACCCATGGTGCTCATACCGCTTCCCCACTCCTTCTGGTGTGCCACTGGTCCGACCTGCACTGTTTCAGGAGCCGTCGGATCAGTCCTCGTCGGGCAGGACCACGTTCAGCGCCCACGACACGATCGAGATGATCAGACCGCCGAGCACAGCGGTCCAGAAGCCGTCGACATGGAAGCTCAGGCTGAACTGACCGGCCAGCCAGGAGGTCAGCATCAGCATGAGCGCGTTGACCACCAGGGTGATCAGCCCCAGCGTGAGGATGAAGAGCGGCAGGGTGAGAAGTTTCACTATGGGCTTCACCACGAAGTTCACCAGGCCGAAGAGCAGGGCGACCAGGAGCAGCGTGAGTGTTTTGCGCCAGGTGCTGCCGCCGTTCAGCGTGATGTCCTGGAGCAGCCAGATGGCCACGGCCAGCGCACCTGCGTTGGCGATCGTCTTGACTACGAAATTCTTCATGTGTCTGATCGTGGCAGACGTGATCGGTGGTGGACACCGGCAGGACAGAGGCAGGGGCGGACTGGCCATGAAGGCATTCAGACTCGATGAACTGGAGGCGGAGCGAGCCGCCAACGACGGCGCGTATCTGCAGTTCGTGAAGGAACGGAACATGTCCGTCGGCCTGTACGCCCTGGACGCCGGCGAGCTCGATCCCCAGCAGCCCCACAACCAGGACGAGGTCTACCTCGTCGTCAGCGGCCGCGCCTCGATCACGGTCGGCATGGAAACCACACAGGTGGGCAGAGGAAGCGTGGTGTACGTGCCTGCCGGTGTGGCCCACAAGTTCCACCACATCACCGAGGATCTGCGGGTCATGGTGGTCTTCTCCCCGCCGGAGAGCTGAGCCCGCCCCTGCGGAGGAACGGGTTCCGGCCTCAGGGATCCCTCAGGGGTCGGTCAGGGGACTTCAGGGGGTGCGGAACCCCCGCCGCCTCCCTCGCGCCTCTAGCATCGGAGTATCGGAGCAGGAACTCACAGAGACGAGGCAAGGACGATGGCCGTGCGGGAGATATTCGCGGGGATGCCCTGGTGGGTGAAGTGGATCGCGGTGCCGGTCATCGCGATCGTCGTGTTCGGCGGTCTGATCGCCAGCGTGGTCGGGTTCGTGATCGGTCTGCTCTTCAAGGTCCTGGTCTTCGTGATCCTGGTCGGCGGCCTCATCTTCGTCGTGCGCAAGTTCATGTCGTCCTCCTCGCGCAGCGACTGGTAGGACGATCGGAATCCGGCCACCGGATTAGCCCAGCTGAGCTAAGTGCAAGACGAAACGACCCTCCGTGCGGGTGTGGCCGATATGGTGGCAATTCGCTGCCGCCACCTGGGAATTAACTGTCCGTCACCACCGTGACCAGTGGTTTGTACGGCGTTCGGCCTCCGGACCCCAGTCATGCGGCGGTCTGTGGGGGCGGCCCCCACAGGCGGGCTGACCGCCCGTCACCATGCCTGGGGGTGACCGTTGACCACGGCATCGAGCACTGCTGTCCCGACGCTGATCGGTTCGGTGCAGCGAGCGCTGAGGCTGCTGGAGGCCGTGGGCGCCCACCGAGACGGGGCGCCCGCGAAACAACTGGCCAGGGAAGCGGGTCTTCCTCTTCCCACCGCCTACCACCTGCTGCGCACCCTGACCCATGAGGGCTATCTGTGCCGGGAGAACGGGGTGTTCCGCCTCGGGTCCGCCGCCGAACGCCTCGTCGGAGAGCGCCTGCTGCGGAATCGGCGCAGCAGAATGACGGAGTCGCTGAGCCGCTGGCGGGACACCATCGGAGCACCGGTGTACTGCGCCGTCTACCGCGAGGGTGAGATCGAACTCATCGCGGTCGCCGACGATCCCGCCACACCGGCGGTGAACGAGTGGGCGTCCTTCCGGGAGACCGGACACGCCCATGCGATCGGCCAGTGTCTGCTGAGCCAGCTCGACGAGCATGCCCGCGAGGACCATCTGAACCGGCACCCTGTGCGACCGCTGACCCGCTACTCGGTACGGGATCGCGCCGCGTTCCTTGAGCGACTGCGGTCGTTGGAACGTATGGAACCCGTCATCGAACGGCAGGAGTACGCCTTGGGGACGGTCTGTGCGGCCATCCCCATCACGGCCGGCTTCACCGCCGCCGCGGTGGCGATTTCGATACCCCTGGAGCAGGAAGAGCGGTTGCTCCCCGCAGTCGAACAACTACGTGGCGAAGTGGCCAACCTCTTGCGCTCGTTCGTGTTCTCTATCAGTATCTGAAAAATCACTCCTTGTGATCTGCTATCGCGTGCACCACGATGGCGTCAATAGGGCCATGGGGGATCATTCCTGGCCAGATTCATCTACTGCGGGGTTGAACGATGCGCGAGTCGGTTCAAGCTGAGGTCATGATGAGCTTCCTCGTTTCCGAGGAGCTCTCTTTCCGGATCCCGGTGGAGCTCCGGTACGAAGTGAGCGATCCGTATGCGATCCGGATGACCTTCCACCTGCCCGGCGACGCCCCCGTCACCTGGGCATTCGGTCGTGAGCTGCTGCTCGACGGCCTCAACAGCCCCAGTGGCGACGGCGATGTGCATATCGGGCCCACGGAGCCCGAGGGGCTTTCCGACGTACACATCCGGCTCCAGGTGGGCACGGATCGCGCCCTCTTCAGGGCGGGCACGGCGCCACTTGTGGCCTTTCTGGACAGGACGGACAAGCTTGTGCCGCTCGGTCAGGAGTGCACGCTGGGTGACTTCGAGGGCAATCTGGAAGAGGCTCTGGGCCGGATCCTCGCCGAGGAACAGAACGCCGGCTGAAGAGCACGGCGTCATCGACCGGCCCGCCGGTCGAATGCGATATCTGCCGAATGAGTGAATCGCTCTCCGTGCGGAGGCGTTCACGTTCTCGTCCTGCGGCGACGCCCCTTCCCGGTCCGTACGGGTGCCGAAGCTCCGGCTTCTGCGCCGACCCCTGTGCGGTCCGCGGAGACGACCAGCGCGGCGAGCACCGTCGTCACCGGCACCGAGGCGACGAGTCCGATCGAACCGACCAGCGTTCGTACGATCTCCTCCGCCACCAGCTCGCTGTTGGCCACCGCCCCCACGCTGCTCTGGGCGATCGAGAAGAGGAGCAGCAACGGCAGCGCGGCGCCCGCGTAGGCGAGCACCAGCGTATTGACGACCGAGGCGATGTGGTCGCGTCCGATTCTGATCCCTGCCCGGTACAGCCCCCGAGCACCCATTGTCGGGTTCGCCTGGTGCAACTCCCAGACCGCCGACGTCTGGGTGACCGTCACATCGTCGAGCACCCCGAGCGAACCGATGATCACACTGGCCAGCAGGAGACCGCTCATATCGATCTGCGGATACAGGCCATGGATGAGGCCGGTGCTGTCGTCGGTGTTGCCGGTCAGGCCGGCCCAGCCGATGAAGAGCGATCCGAGCAGCCCGATCAGTAGCAGCGAGATCAGTGTGCCGATCACCGCGACCGAGGTGCGGGCGGTCAGGCCGTGGCACATGTAGAGCGCGATCAGCATGATCGCACTGGCCCCCACCACCGCCACGATCAGCGGATTCGATCCCTGGAGGATGGCCGGAAGGATGAACAGGGTCAGCACGGCGAACGACACGGTGAGAGCGATCAGCGCCATCACGCCGCGCATCCTGCCCACCGCGACCACGACCAGGGCGAAGAGCCCGGCCAGCAGCGCCATCGGGAACTTCCGGTTCACATCCGTCACCGAGTACTGGAGGTCGTGGGGCGCGTCGGGTGCGTACGCCACGACCACTCCCTGACCCTTGCGCAACTGGCGAGGTGCGTCGGGCTGGACGACCTCCACGAAGGTCCGGCCCTTGTCGTGACCGGTCGTCACTTCGACGGTGGCCTTCTCGCACAGGTGCGAGCCGTTTCCCGGCGACGGGGCCGTCGCGCCGCTGGTGGGTGTCTGGGAGGCGTTCACGTCCTTGCAGTCCACCTTGTCGATGTTCACCACCTTTCCCTGCTGGGTCTGCCGGTCGAAGCCGACGCCGGTGCGCTCGTGCGCGGGCGCGCCGCCGGGCCAGAGCACCAGCAGGCCGACGACGACCGCGGTGGTGAACGGGATCAGCACGGCCGCGATGACCTTGCGCAGATGTGTGGAGACGGGCGCGGCAGGGCCATGACTGTGCGAGTGGCCGTGCTGATGGCCCTGCGGTTCGGGGTCGATCTGGGGGGACGTCACCGGCCGATCATCGCAAGAAGAGAAGGGGCCTCTGTTCATGACGCCGGACAGGGCGCTAGCGTGGAGGAAACCTTTTTTACCCGCGGGAGCTCGGAGCACCGGGCTGAGAGGGCGCTGATATCCGTACGTCTGTACGGGAGAGGCTGCGCCGACCGCCGAACCTGTTACCGGGTAATGCCGGCGTAGGGAGTAGGTCTCATGACCACATCGGACGCACGCACGCCTGCCTCGAACCAGAGCGACGAGGCCGGGAAGTCCATCGGCTGGCACAAGGGATACGTCCAGGGCTCACGCCCGGACCTCCGGGTGCCGGTCCGGCAGGTGCACCTCACCAATGGCAAGGACGTGACGCTGTACGACACGTCGGGGCCGTACACGGATCCCGGTATCGAGACCGATGTCCGTCGCGGGCTCGCACCTCTGCGGGACCACTGGATCAGCGCGCGCGGCGACACCGAGGAGTACCCGGGGCGCCCGGTCCGCCCCGAGGACGACGGGCTCAGGCACACCTCGCCGCGTGGCGGACTGCGCAACCTCGACGCGGTCTTCCCCGGCCGGCCGCGCCTGCCGCGCCGCAGCCGGGGCGGGCAACCGGTGACCCAGCTCGCGTACGCCCGCCGGGGCGAGATCACCCCGGAGATGGAGTACGCGGCGATCCGGGAGAATGTGCGACCCGAAGTGGTGCGTGAGGAGATCGCCGCAGGCCGGGCCGTGCTGCCTGCCAACATCAACCACCCCGAGATCGAGCCCATGATCATCGGCAAGCGGTTCCTGGTGAAAGTCAATGCCAACATCGGCAACTCCGCGGTGACGTCCTCCATCGAGGAGGAGGTGGAGAAGATGACGTGGGCGACGCGCTGGGGCGCCGACACGGTCATGGACCTTTCCACCGGCCGCAACATTCACACCACCCGTGAGTGGGTTCTGCGCAACTCCCCCGTGCCGATCGGCACCGTTCCGCTCTACCAGGCGCTCGAAAAGGTCGACGGCAGAGCCGAGGAACTGACTTGGGAGATCTACAAGGACACCGTCGTCGAGCAGGCCGAGCAAGGTGTCGACTACATGACGGTGCACGCCGGCGTACGCCTGCCGTATGTGCCCCTGACCGCCCGTCGCAAGACCGGCATCGTCTCCCGCGGCGGCTCGATCATGGCCGCGTGGTGCCTCGCACACCACAAGGAGTCCTTCCTGTACGAGCGCTTCGAGGAGCTCTGCGAGATCCTCGCCGCCTACGACGTGACGTACTCGCTGGGCGACGGGTTGCGCCCCGGCTCGATCGCCGACGCCAACGACGAGGCGCAGTTCGCCGAGTTGCGCACGCTCGGCGAACTGAACGCGGTGGCCAAGCGGTTCGGTGTCCAGACCATGATCGAAGGCCCGGGCCACGTCCCCATGCACAAGATCAAGGAGAACATCGACCTCCAGCAGGAGATCTGCGAGGAGGCGCCCTTCTACACGCTCGGCCCGCTGACCACCGACATCGCGCCGGCGTACGACCACATCACCTCGGGCATCGGCGCGGCGATGATCGCCTGGTGGGGCACGGCGATGCTCTGTTACGTCACGCCGAAGGAGCACCTCGGCCTGCCCAACAGGGACGATGTGAAGACCGGTGTCATCACGTACAAGATCGCCGCCCATGCGGCGGACCTCGCCAAGGGGCACCCGGGGGCGCAGGACTGGGACGACGCGCTCTCCGACGCCCGGTTCGAGTTCCGCTGGGAGGACCAGTTCAATCTCGCGCTCGACCCGGTTACGGCCCGGGAGTTCCATGACGAGACGCTGCCGGCCGAGCCGGCGAAGACGGCACACTTCTGCTCGATGTGCGGACCGAAGTTCTGCTCGATGAAGATTTCCCAGGACATCCGTCGTGAACACGGCGGTTCCCAGGCGGAGATCGACGCAGGCATGGAGGAGAAGTCGAAGGAGTTCGCGGCCGCCGGTAATCGGGTCTATCTGCCCATCGCGGACTGAAGCGGCACCCGTGTGACGGGACGTCGTCCGGGAGGCCCGGCTTCCCGGACGACGTCCCGTCGTCGGTCCGGGAAGCCGGGCCTCCCGGATCAATCCGGTTCGTGTTCGGGGCCGCCGAAGTCGGGGCTGGTGAAGTCCGGGCTCGTGAAGGTCGGGCGGGGGCCCGCCGCAGGGCCGTCGTCCGGGCTGGAGAAGTCCGGCCGGCTGTACCCGATCTTCGGGATGCGGTTCGCCGAACGATGCGGTGTGCGCGACGCGCGGCCGGCGTCGGGGTCGGCGAGCGCGTCCCGCAGGAACGGCAGGATGCCGCGCTCCAGCAGTGCGTGGCGCCATGCCTCTCTCGCACGCGCCACATCCTCCGGCAACTCCCTCGCGGCGTCCTCGGCGGAGTCCGTCGCCGATCCGTTGCGCAGTGCCGTGATGAGCAGGCCGATGGCAGCGACCAGGATGGCGGCGGCCATGACCACCGCGAAGAACCAGCCCGCGGAGACCATGGTGGAGGCGAAGGACGGCGGCGGATTGAGCAGCCTCAGCAGATATCCGGCAAGCAGGAATATGAACGCGGCGGTTCCGGCCAGCACGGGTGCCAGAACCGCGATGACGGCTCCCGTGCCGGCTCCCGACTGGTTCCTCGCGTCCGTGCCGGAATCGGAGCCCGCGTCCTGGCCCTCTCCTTCGGCCGGTGCGCGCAGTTCTTCCCGGGCCTTCACATAGTGCTGGTACTCGGTGGCGGCCGTCTCGGTGATCATCTTCGTCGCGTCCAGTGCCATGGTGCGCAACTGCACGGCGTTGAGCCGCTCGCCGAGTGCGGCCAGATCCGGTCGCTCATGGGCGTGGCGTAGTGCGTCGTCGAGGATCCGCTCGTACTCGGGGCGGTCCTCGGCCAGCAGGTGCGGAGCGCTGTTCATGTGCATCCCCCGATGCTCCGTAGGGCCTGAGTGACCGCCGGGTGCGGGCAGTTGGGCGGAAACGGAGGAGAGCCTGCTACTGATACGCCGATGGTAGAGCGCCCACGGCACGAGGTGACAGGGGGTTTCCGGAAATAGGCCCAGCGGTCGGCGTGGTCAGGTCGTCGATGCGTCTTCCCAGAAGAATGTCAGTCATGCAGGGGCAGTTGGACGACCAGTAGCTTTCCGGCCATGGTCACCCCGCCGTCCATGGCGATGGCGAGCCCGTCCGCGTACACGTGCGGGCCGTCGACCACGGGGCCGGAACCGTCCTCGCCGTCCTCCGAGCCGACCTCGCCGAGCAGATACGGAATAGGGCTGTGGCCATGGACGATGCGCTGCCCGCCGTAGGCCGACATCAGCTCCCTGACCGCCTGCGGCCCCGACTCGTCGCGGAACGCGAACCGCTTGGTCAGCTTCCGGAAGAGGTCCCAGCACTCATCGGCGTCGTTGCGCGTGAGAATGGCGTGCACGGTGTCGTTGACGTCCTCGATGGTGGCGCCGTAGTCGAGGTATGCCGTCGTGTCGGAGTGCATCAGTAGATGCCCGTCCTCCTCGACGATCGCGTCGAGCCGGGACATCCATTGCAGATGGACGTCCTGAAGACGCTCCATGTCGTTCTTCTGGCCGCCGTTGAGGAGCCAGGCGGCCTGGAAGGTGGCGGTGCCCGCGCCCGAGTTCACCGGGGTGTCGCCGAACCTCTTGGCGCCGATGAGCAGCAGTTCGTGATTGCCCATCAGGGCCTTGCAGTAGCCGCCGGCGGCCGCGGCCTCGGCGGACAGGCGCATCACGAGGTCGATGACGCCGATGCCGTCGGGCCCCCGGTCGGTGAAGTCGCCGAGGAACCACAGCCGGGCATGGCCCGCGGCCCAGCGGCCCTCCGTGTCGATGAGGCCCTGTTCGGCGAGGGCGGCGTGGAGTTCGTCCAGGTAGCCGTGGACATCGCCGACGACGTACAGCGGTCCGAGTCCCGCTTCAGGGACGGGCCGCGGGTCGGGGACGGCCCGCACCTGGACGGTGTCGCCGCGGTTGATCACGGGAAGATCGCGCGCGGTGGGTGTGTACCCCTCCGGCGGTTCGTCTCCCGGAACGGCGTTGCCCGGGTGCGGTGGTGAAGGCGGCACCGGAGTCTGGGCGTAAGGCGGTACGCGGAAGTCGCGCAACGTCGCAGTCCGCACCACGGGTTCCTGACCGGCCCCCTGTGTCATCGACCCCTCCACCACCGTCGCGCCGCCGTACACCTGACGGGCCCTGCTGGTCGGGCGGTCCGCGGTGTCGTGCGCCCATCATAGGAATGCGAATCGTGCTGTGTGACGCACCAGGGGTGGTGAATCCGGGCGCACGCCAGGTTCACCGACCCATTCGTCCGAAATCGCCTGATCAATCCCCGGCGGGGGAGCGCGGCGCGCTGACCGTGGTGCGGGGTGGTCGGCGTTGCGAGGACGTCCGGACGATGAGCTCCGTCGGTATGACCTGCTCCACCGTTCCGTCGTGTTCGACGCCTTCGATGGCGTCGATCAGAAGCTGGACGACTGCCGTGCCGATTCTCCGCGGCTTGAGCGAGAGCGTGGTGATGGGGGGCTCGGTCGTTGCGTACACGGTGGACTCGCTGCAGCAGACCAGCAGCAGGTCCTCGGGCACGCGCAGACCGTAGCGGCGGGCGGCCGCCAGCAGATCGGTGCCGTTGGGGTCGAAGAGCCCGTAGACGGCGTCGGGCCGGTCGGGGCGGGCGAGCAGCCGGTCGGCGGCGACCGCGCCCGCGCACGGGTCGTGGGCGGGGTAGGACTCGTACACCGGGTCCTGGCCCACGCGCTCGCACCAATGGAGGTACGCGGTGGTGGAGAGCCGGGTGTACGTGTCGGTGGTGGTGCCGGTGAGCAGGCCGATGCGGCGGGCCCCGGCGGCGGCGAGATGGTCGAGGAGGTCGAGCACGGCCGCCCGGTGGTCGTTGTCGACCCAGGCCGTGACCGGGAGGGTGCCGGCCGGCCGTCCGTCCGAGACGATGGGCAGCCCTTGGCGTGCGAGTTCCGTCACGACCGGGTCCTGGTCGGAGGGGTCGATCACGACGGTGCCGTCGAGAGCGACATTCGACCAGACGTCGTGGCGTGAGGTGGCGGGCAGGATGACGAGGGCGTAGCCGCGGGCGAGCGCGGCGGAGGTGGCCGCTCTGGCCATCTCGGCGAAGTAGGCGAATTCGGTGAAGGTGAAGGGTTCGTCCCCATAGGTCGTCACGGTCAGACCGATGAGGCCGGACTTGCCGGTCCGGAGGGTTCGGGCCGCGGCGGAAGGGCGATAGCCCAGGCGCTCTGCGACCTCGCGGACATGGCGGCGGGTGGCTTCCGGGAGCCTGCCCTTGCCGTTGAGCGCGTCGGAGACGGTCGTGATGGAGACCCCGGCGGCGGCGGCCACATCCCGGATTCCCGCTCGTCCTTGCCGGCCGCCGCGCCGGGGTGTCTCCGTCCGGCTCACCTGGTGCTTCCCTGCTGCTGTCATGGCGAGCCGATAGTAGGGCTCGGACGGGAGGTTGGCCTGGTCGCATATGCACGCGTTGACAGGCACGTTTCTGCATGATCATAGAGCGTCAAATGCCTTGCAAATAAAGGACGTTGGTGAGAATGATCGCAATGTGTCATGCATCGAACTCGATGGGCCTACTAAATGGTCGATGTTTCGAAGCGGTCTCATCTCACCTCTTCGAGGGACGCGCGCCACGGCGTGAGCCACCGGCGCGCGTCGCAAGGAGATGTGCTCCCCCCATTCCCGGTCGCATCGGATATTTGGACGCTCCGGCCATACGCCGCATGGCCCAATCCTCATAAGGTGAGCAGTATTGATGTGTACAGACGGTCGAGGAGGACCTGCGGTGAGCGAGACGAGCCCCAAGCTGCGCGCCGAACTGGACGGCGTCCCCGCCTACGTGCCGGGCAAGCCGGCCGCTGCCGACGGACCGGTCGCGTTCAAGCTGTCCTCCAACGAGAACCCGTATCCGCCGCTGCCCGGGGTGATGGAGTCCGCCCTGGCCGCGGCCGCGAGCTTCAACCGCTACCCGGACATGGCCTGCACCGGTCTGATGAACGAGCTGGCCGACCGCTTCGGTGTGCCCGTCTCGCATCTCGCCACGGGAACCGGTTCGGTCGGTGTGGCGCAGCAGCTTCTCCAGGCCACCTCGGGGCCGGGCGACGAGGTCATCTACGCCTGGCGCTCCTTCGAGGCGTACCCGATCATCACGCAGGTCAGCGGTGCGACGTCGGTGAAGGTTCCGCTGACCGACGGTGACGTGCACGACCTCGACGCGATGGCGGACGCGATCACGGACCGCACGCGGTTGATCTTCGTCTGCAACCCGAACAACCCGACCGGCACCGTGGTGCGCCGGGCCGAGCTGGAGCGGTTCCTGGACCGGGTGCCCAGTGATGTCCTGGTGGTGCTCGACGAGGCGTACAAGGAGTTCATCCGCGACGCCGAGGTGCCGGACGGCATCGAGATCTACCGGGACCGGCCGAACGTCGCGGTGCTGCGGACGTTCTCCAAGGCGTACGGTCTGGCCGGTCTGCGGGTCGGTTTCGCGGTGGCCCACGAGCGGGTGGCCGCCGCGCTGCGGAAGACGGCGGTGCCCTTCGGGGTCAGCCAGCTCGCGCAGGACGCGGCGGTCGCTTCGCTGCGCGCCGAGGATGAACTCCTGGGGCGGGTGGGCTCCTTGGTGTGCGAGCGCGACCGGGTGCAGCGCGCGCTTGCGGACCAGGGGTGGACCGTGCCGGAGTCCCAGGCGAACTTCGTCTGGCTGCGGCTCGGCGAGCGCACCGCCGACTTCGCCGCGGTGTGCGAGCGGGCTGGTGTGGTGGTCAGGCCGTTCGTGGGCGAGGGGGTGCGGGTCTCGATCGGGGAGGACGAGGCGAACGACCTGTTCCTGAAGGTGACGGAGTCGTACCGCAAGGAGCTGTAGCACCGCGGGCCGCCCGTGCGCACACCGGAGGGCCCAGGGCCCCGTACCTCGCTCACCGAGGTGCGGGGCCTTTGTGTTCGGCGCCTGAGGGGTACCCGAGAGGCGCCCGGGACCTCACGTTCCGGGTGTCTGCTTCGGGGGGATTGCTCGGAACATCCCAAGAGGCACCCCCCGCTCGAACGTCCCGAAAGCGTGTGCGTCATAATTGCTTGTGAATGTGAACGCGTTCACAAGCGTGTCCTGTTTCCTCCCGTGATTAGTCGGATTTAAAGGGCAAACTGCCGGTGCGACTACGGCGACGTAAGGAGAAGACGACGTGGAGCTAGCTCTGGCGCCAGAGACCCTGGCGCGATGGCAGTTCGGTATCACCACCGTCTATCACTTCCTGTTCGTCCCACTGACGATCTCTCTCGCCGCGCTCACCGCCGGCCTGCAGACCGCCTGGGTGCGGACCAACAACGAGAAGTACCTCAGAGCGACGAAGTTCTGGGGCAAGCTCTTCCTGATCAACATCGCCATGGGCGTCGTCACCGGCATCGTCCAGGAGTTCCAGTTCGGTATGAACTGGTCGGACTACTCGCGGTTCGTCGGCGACATCTTCGGTGCCCCGCTCGCGTTCGAGGCGCTGATCGCCTTCTTCTTCGAGTCCACGTTCATCGGACTGTGGATCTTCGGCTGGGACAAGCTGCCGAAGAAGATCCATCTCGCCTGCATCTGGATGGTCTCCCTCGGGACCGTCCTGTCCGCCTACTTCATCCTGGCGGCCAACTCCTGGATGCAGCACCCGGTCGGCTACCGGATCAACAAGGAGCGCGGCCGGGCCGAGCTCACCGACTTCTGGCACGTGCTCACCCAGAACACCGCGCTCGCCCAGTTCTTCCACACCATCACCGCCGCCTTCCTGGTCGGAGGCGCGTTCATGGTGGGCATCGCAGCCTTCCATCTGGCACGCAAGAAGCACATCCCGGTGATGCGGACCTCGCTGCGGCTCGGGCTGGTCACCGTCGTGGTCGCCGGACTCCTCACCGCCGTCAGCGGTGACCAGCTCGGCAAGGTCATGTTCAAGCAGCAGCCGATGAAGATGGCCGCCGCCGAGGCGCTCTGGGAGGGGCAGGACGCCGCACCCTTCTCGATCTTCGCGGTCGGCGATGTGGCCAAGGGCCACAACACCGTGGAGATCTCCATCCCGGGGATACTGTCCTTCCTCGCGGACGACAGCTTCACCTCGTACGTCCCCGGAATCAACGACATCAACAAGGCCGAGCAGGAGAAGTTCGGTCCCGGTGACTACCGTCCCAACATCCCGGTCGCCTTCTGGAGCTTCCGCTGGATGATCGGCTTCGGCATGGCGTCCTTCGGCCTCGGCATCCTCGGACTGTGGCTGACGCGGAAGAAGTTCATGCTGCCACCGGGGCTGCGGACCGGTGAGGACGAAGTGCCCCATCTGGTCCTGTTCAAGAACAAGGCCCTCAGCCCGAAGCTCACCAAGTGCTATTGGATCGTCGCGCTCTGGACCCTGCTCTTCCCGCTGATCGCCAACTCCTGGGGCTGGATCTTCACCGAGATGGGCCGCCAGCCCTGGGTCGTCTACGGCGTGTTCCAGACCCGCGACGCCGTGTCCCCCGGTGTCTCGCAAGCCGAGGTGCTCACCTCGTTGATCGGCTTCACCCTGCTCTACGCCGTGCTCGCGGTGGTCGAGGTGAAGCTGCTCGTGAAGTACATCAAGGCAGGGCCGCCGGAACTCACGGAGGCCGACCTCAACCCGCCCACCAAGATCGGCGGCGACGACCATGACGACGCCGACCGGCCGATGGCCTTCTCCTACTGAGAGCAGAGGAGCTGAGAGATGGAACTCCACGACGTCTGGTTCGTACTCATCGCCGTCCTCTGGATCGGCTACTTCTTCCTGGAGGGATTCGACTTCGGTATCGGTGTCCTCACCAAGCTGCTGGCCCGCGACCGCAAGGAGCGGCGGGTTCTGATCAATACGATCGGACCCGTCTGGGACGGCAACGAGGTGTGGCTGCTCTCCGCGGGAGGTGCGACCTTCGCCGCGTTCCCCGAGTGGTACGCCACGCTGTTCTCCGGTTTCTATCTGCCGCTGCTGATCATCCTGGTCTGCCTGATCGTGCGAGGGGTCGCCTTCGAGTACCGGGCGAAGCGGCCCGAGGAGAGATGGCAGGCGAACTGGGAACACGCGATCTTCTGGACCTCGCTGATTCCGGCCCTGCTCTGGGGTGTGGCCTTCGGGAACATCGTGCGCGGCGTGAAGATCGACGCCGACATGGAGTACGTGGGCGGCTTCTGGGATCTGCTCAACCCGTACGCCCTCCTCGGAGGACTGGTCACGCTCTCCCTCTTCACCTTCCACGGTGCCGTGTTCGCAGGGCTCAAGACCGTTGGGGACATCCGGAAGCGGGCGCGCACGCTGGCGCTCAAGCTGGGGCCGGTCACCGCGGTGCTGGCACTCGGTTTCCTGATCTGGACCCAGATCCACACCGGCGACAGCTGGAGCCTGCTCGCGATGATCATTGCCGCGGTGGCGCTCGTCGGCGCGATCGTCGCCATCGCGGCGGGGCGTGAGGGCTGGTCGTTCGCGCTCTCCGGAGTGACCGTCGCGGCCGCGGTCGCGATGCTCTTCCTGGCGCTCTTCCCGAACGTCATGCCGTCCTCGATGAACGACGCCTGGAGCCTCACGGTCACCAACGCCTCGTCCACGCCGTACACGTTGAAGATCATGACCTGGTGCGCCGGCATCGCCACGCCCGTCGTCCTCCTGTACCAGGGCTGGACGTACTGGGTGTTCCGCAAGCGCATCGGTACGCAGCACATCGCCGAAGCGCACTGAACGCACCTGGGGCCTGTCCGGCCCTGAATCCTCCGGACAGGCCCCAGCCCGCCGACTGAGCTCACTGGGGGCTGTTTCACGTGAAACCGATCGACCCGCGCCTGCTCCGCCACGCCCGCGCCACCCGATTCTTCCTGGCAGCCGTGGTGGCACTCGGAGCCGTCGGGGCGACGCTGGTCATCGCCCAGGCCATGCTCATCGCGGAGGTCGTGGTGGGCGGGTTCGAGGACGGGCTGACCGCCTCCGGACTGCGGACCCCTCTGCTTCTGCTCGCCGCTGTCGCGCTCGGCCGGGGGCTGGTGTCCTGGCTGACCGAACTGGCCGCGTACCGGGCCAGCGCGGCGGTCAAGTCGGAACTCCGCGGCCGACTGCTGGAGCGGGCCGCGGCGCTCGGGCCCGGACGGCTGAGCGATCAGCGCACCGGTTCCCTGGTGGCGCTCGCCACCCGGGGCATCGACGCGCTCGACGACTACTTCGCGCGTTACCTGCCGCAGCTCGGGCTCGCGGTGGTCGTCCCGGTGGCGGTCCTCGCCCGGATCGTCACCGAGGACTGGGTCTCCGCGGCGATCATCGTGGTCACGCTGCCGCTCATCCCGCTCTTCATGATCCTCATCGGCTGGGCCACCCAGTCGCGGATGGACCGCCAGTGGCGGCTGCTGTCCCGGCTCTCCGGGCACTTCCTCGATGTGGTCGCCGGACTGCCGACGCTGAAGGTCTTCGGCCGGGCCAAGGCGCAGGCCGAGTCCATCCGCACCATCACCTCGCAGTACCGGCAAGCCACGATGCGGACCCTGCGGATCGCGTTCCTTTCGTCCTTCGCCCTGGAGCTGCTGGCGACGCTCTCGGTGGCTCTCGTCGCCGTCACCATCGGCATGAGGCTCGTGCACGGCGAACTCGACCTCTACACCGGCCTGGTGGTGCTGATCCTGGCACCGGAGGCGTATCTGCCGATCCGCCAGGTCGGTGCGCAGTACCACGCGGCCGCTGAAGGGCTCTCGGCCGCGGAGGAGATCTTCTCGGTCCTGGAGACCGAGTCCCGGCCGGGCGGCACGGCGGACATCCCGACGTCACTGCGGCTGGAGCTGGACGGGGTGACCGTACGGCACGAGGGCCGCACCGAACCTTCGCTGGACCGGGCCTCGTTGGTGGTGGACGAAGGGGAGACCGTCGCCCTGGTCGGGCCGAGTGGCGTGGGGAAGTCGACCCTGCTCGATGTGGTGCTGGGATTCACGGCACCCGACGAGGGGCGGGTGCGGGTCGGCGGCGCCGATCTGGCAACACTGGCGCCCGAGCGCTGGCGGGAACGGATCGCCTGGGTGCCGCAGCGCCCGTATCTCTTCGCGGGCACGATCGAGGAGAACGTGCGGCTGGCCCGGCCGGACGCGGACGCAGACGCGGTGGCGGCGGCGCTGCGGGACGCGGGCGCGTACGCCTTCGTCGCGGAACTGCCGGACGGCGCCCAGACGCTTCTCGGCGAGGACGGCGCGGGTCTCTCCGCCGGCCAGCGCCAGCGCCTCGCGCTCGCGCGGGCCTTCCTCGCCGACCGGCCGCTCCTGCTGCTCGACGAGCCGACCGCGAGCCTGGACGGCGAGACGGAAGCGGGCATCGTCGAAGCGGTACGGAGGCTGTCGGAGGGGCGGACCGTGCTGCTGGTCGTGCACCGGCCGGCCCTGCTCTCGGTGGCCGACCGGGTGGTGGCCCTGGAACCGGGCGTGACACCTCGGCCGGAGAAGCCCGGGGCTCCGGTCATGGTTCCGCGGCCGACGAGCACGACCGACGACAGGACCGACACGGTGCCGGAATCCGGGACGGCGCGGAGCACCGCGGCCCGCCCGGGGCGGGCCCTCGCCCGGGTCAGGGAGGCCGCAGGGGCACAGCGCGGACAACTGGCACTCGCACTGCTGCTGGGAAGCCTGGCCCTGGGCTCGGCCGTCGGGCTCATGGCCGTCTCCGGATGGCTGATCTCCCGGGCCTCCGAGCAGCCGCCGGTGCTCTATCTGATGGTCGCTGTGACCGCGACCCGCGCCTTCGGTCTCGGACGGGCCGTGTTCCGCTACGCGGAACGCCTGGTGTCGCACGACGCCGTGCTCAAGATGCTCGCCGAGCTGCGCGTGTCGGTCTACCGAGGGCTGGGGCGCATCGCCCCGGCCGGCCTGCGCCGGACTCGGCGCGGGGATCTGCTCTCGCGGCTCGTCGCCGATGTCGACGCCTTGCAGGACTACTGGCTGCGCTGGTTGCTGCCCGCCGGGACCGCCGTCGTCGTGGGGGCGGCGACCGCCGGATTCGTCGGCTGGCTGCTGCCGGCGGCAGGCATCGTGCTGGCCGCCGGACTGCTGCTGGCCGGAGTGGGAGTGCCGTTGGTCAGCGGTGCCTGCTCCCGCCACGCGGAGCGCCAACTGGCGCCCGCACGTGCCGATCTGGCCACTCGGATCACGGACCTGCTGGGCGGGACGGCCGAACTGACCGTCGCGGGCGCTCTGCCCGTCCGGTCGGAGCGGACCCGGGAGGCCGACGGTGTTCTGACCCGCATCGCCGCTCGCGCGGCCACCGCCACCGCGCTCGGCGGCGGTCTCATCGCCCTGATCGGCGGCCTCACCGTCGTCGCCACCGCACTGGTCGCCCTCCCCGCCGTGCACGACGGCCGGCTCGCGGGCCTGGAGCTCGCGGTGGTGGTGCTCACGCCGCTGGCCGCCTTCGAGGCCGTGACCGGGCTGCCGTCGGCCGTGCAGTACCGGCAGCGGGCCAAGCGGAGTGCGGAGCGTGTGTACGAGGTGCTGGACGCCCCGCTTCCGGTGCGTGAACCGGAGAGCCCGGCCGCGACGCCCGGGTCGCCCTTTCCTCTGGAGCTACGGGGACTGTCGGCGCGGTACGCGGAAGCGGAGCGGGACGCCCTGGACTCCATCGACCTGAGGCTGACGGCCGGCCGGCGTATCGCCGTCGTCGGCCCCTCGGGATCGGGAAAGTCGACCCTCGCGCAGGTTCTGCTCCGTTTCCTGGACGCCCGGGAGGGGACGTACCGGATCGGCGGTGTCGACGCCTGTGCGCTGGAGGGGGACACGGTCCGGCAGTTCGTCGGGCTGTGTGCCCAGGACGCCCATGTCTTCGACAGTTCCATCAGGGAGAACCTGCGGCTCGCCCGCACCGGTGCGACGGACGAGGAACTGCGGGCCGCTCTCGACCGGGCGCGACTGCTCGACTGGGCCGAAACGCTGCCCGACGGGCTCGACACGCTTGTCGGCGAACACGGCGCGCGCCTCTCCGGCGGCCAGCGTCAACGGCTCGCCCTGGCCCGCGCGATGCTCGCCGACTTTTCCGTACTCGTTCTGGACGAGCCCGCGGAGCATCTCGATCTGGCGACCGCGGACGCCCTGACAGCGGACCTGCTGGCCGCCACCCGGGGGCGTACGACGGTGCTGATCACCCACCGGCTGCACGGGCTCGAAGCCGTCGACGAGGTGGTGGTGCTGGATGCCGGCCGGATCGTGCAGCGGGGGCCCTACGACGATCTCGCCGCCGTGGAGGGCCCGTTGCGGCGGATGCTGGAACGCGAGCGGGAGACCGTACGGGTGCCTGAGGAAGCCGTGGGTGCGCGGGCGTGAGCCGGACGGCACCGTAGCCGACTTTCCTCCCCAATAGGGACTAATTAGTCTCAGGGTATGTCTGAGCAGGACCCGAAGGACTCACTCGAAGCCGCGACCCGGGCGACCCGCAGCCTGCAGGGCCTGTCCACCGAACTCACCGCCCGTGTACCGCAGCTGCTGGAGGCCATGCGTTCCGTCGGCACGGGCCTCGAACTGCACTCCACCCTCGACCGGATCTGCGAGACGGCGGCCGAACTCGCCCACTGCCGGTACGCCGCCATCGGTGTCGTGGACGAGGAGGGTGCGGGGCTCTCCGATTTCGTCACGTACGGGGTTTCGGACGAGGTGGCACAGGCGATCGGCCGTCGCCCCGACGGTCACCGGGGGCTGCTCGGCGCACTGATCCGCGACCCGGTGCCCGTGAAGCTCGCCGATCTGACGGCCGATCCGAGGTTCGCCGGGTTCCCGCCCGGCCACCCCCGGATGCGGAGCTTTCTCGGGGTTCCGATCCGCGTACAGGGAGAGGTCTTCGGAAATCTCTATCTGGCCGAGAAGGCCGACGGAGGCGAGTTCAACGACTACGACCTGCACATGGTGCGGGTGCTAGGCACGGAGGCCGGAATCGCCATCGGCAACGCCCGGCTGTACGAGGCGGCACGCCAGCGCGAACGGTGGATCGACGGCTCGGTGGCCGTGACCACCGCGCTGCTCTCCGGCGGAGACGCCGATGACGCGCTGTCCGTCGTCGCCGAACAGGCCCGTCATCTCGCCGTGTCCGCTGCCGGGATCGTGATGCTGCCGACCGAGGAGGGCGGCCTGGAGATCGTCGCCGTCTCCGCGGACGACGCCTCCGCCCAGCTCGGGGTGATCATCGGGCCGGAGAGTCCGGTGGTGGCGAAACTGCTGGCCGGCGAGGCGGTATTCGTGGACGACTCGGCCACCGATCCGGACATGGCCACCACGCCGGCCGACCGGTTCGGGCCCAGCATGCTGCTGCCCCTGCACAGCGGCGGCCGGGTGCTGGGTGCGCTCGCCACCCCGCGGGCCCGGGGCGGGAGGCCGTTCACGGAGACGGAACGGACTCTGGCCACCCAGTTCGCCTCACAGGCGGCACTTGCGCTGATGATGGCGGAGGCGCAGCGGGACCGGGAGCGGCTCGCGGTGTACGAGGACCGTGACCGGATCGCCCGCGATCTGCACGACCTGGTCATCCAGCGGCTGTTCGCCACCGGGATGATGCTGGAAAGTGCCCAGCGCCGGTCGGTCGTGCCGGAGGTGCAGACGGGGGTGGGCCGGGCGGTCGACGAGCTGGATGTGACCATCCAGGAGATCCGTACGGCGATCTTCGCGTTGCAGCAGGAGCCGGCCGAGGCGCCGTCGGGGCTGCGCACGCGCGTCCTGCGGGAGATCAACATGGCGGCGGTCCCGCTGGGCTTCAAGCCTTCGCACCGCTTCCTCGGGCCGGTCGACTCGCTGGTCGGCGAGCTGACCGGCAAGAACCTGATCGCCGCGTTGCGGGAGGCGTTGTCCAATGCGTTCCGGCACGCCGAGGCATCGTCGATCGACGTGGTCGTCGACGCGACCGCCACACTGCCCGACGGGCGGGACGCGGTGCGTCTGTCGGTCGCGGACGACGGGGTGGGCATTCCGGAGGGCGGTCGGCGCAGCGGGCTCCGGAATCTGGCGCGCCGCGCGGAATCGCTCGGCGGTGCGAGCTGGTTCGGGCCCGGCATCGGGGAGGACGGCGGCGGCACGACGGTGGTGTGGGAGGCGCCGATCTGAAGACGTCCGGGCGTGCGCAGGCCCTGCGGGTACGGGTCCGGTGGCGCGGGGGGCGGTACGCGGCGGTACGGGGCGGGCATGGTTCCGGCACGCGGCAGCGCGGCCTGTGCCGGACGCTCGGCTCAGTGTGCCGCGTCGTTCGCTCGGCGCTCGGCGAGGATCCTCTCGATGACCACCGCGACGCCGTCGTCGCCGTTGGTGGCGGTCCGGCCCGAGGCGGCGGCGAGTGCGTCCGGGTGGGCGTTGTCCATCGCGTACGACGTGCCCGCCCAGCGCAGCATCTCCACATCGTTGGGCATGTCGCCGAAGGCGACGACCTCGGCGGGCGAGATGCCGCGCTCGGCGCAGCAGAGCGCCAGGGTGCTGGCCTTGGAGACTCCGGGGCCGCTGACCTCCAGCAGGGCCGTGGGGCTGGACCGGGTGAAGGAGGCCCGGTCGCCGGCCGCCGCACGGGACAGGGCGAGGAAGTCGTCCGGGGCCAGTTCGGCGTGGTGGGCGAGGAGCTTCAGCACGGGGGTGCCGGTACCCGGCGTCTCCTCGTGGAGCAGCTTTTCGGCGATGGCGACGGTGGCACCCGGGTCCAGGTGAAAGGGCGGGTAGGCCGGTTCGTAGTGGATGCCGGTGGCCAGTTCGACGGCGAAGGACGTGCCGGGGACGGCGGCGCGCAGGGTGTGCACGACGTCGAGGGCGATGTCGCGCTCCAGGGGACGGACCTTGACCAGCGCGCCTCCCGCGTGCAGATCCGCGACCGCGGCTCCGTTCGCGCAGATCGCCAGGCCGTGGCCGTGGACATGGTCGCTGACGACATCCATCCAGCGGGCCGGGCGACCGGTGACGAAGAAGACCTCGATACCGGCTTCCTCGGCTGCGGCGAGCGCGGCGACCGTGCGGTCCGAGACGGTCTTGTCGTCACGCAGCAGCGTGCCGTCCAGGTCGGTGGCGATCAGCCGGGGTGTGGCAGGCGAAGGCGCGTCGGTAGCTGAGGTCACACGGTCATTCTCGCGTACGAAGGTGCACGGGCGTGCGGAGGGGCGCACATATGAGGATGCGCGCCTCTGACCGGGGAACATGCCCCTTGCATATGCCATCGGGTTCGAGTGCGCGCGAACCGGCCCGCGATCCGTCGCGGGCCGGTCGGCGTGCGCACCGAGCGATGGCGCGGCGGTCGTCCGCCCGGCAAGGGACAGCGGCCCGGCCGACGCCCGAGCCGGGTCCGTCAGCGGCTGGGAGGGGGCCGTCGCCCGGGCCGGTCCGGCTCGTCGGCGGCCGGCGGGGGTCGGTCCGGTTCGTCGGCGGCCGGTGAGGGCCGGTCCTGGGGCGAGTGGGTTCGGCGGTGAGTGGCGTGGGTCGGTCCCGGGCCGAGCCGGGCTCGTCAGTGACCGAGCTGGGCCAGGCCCTCGGTGGCGATGCGCTCGAAGACCTTCTCGTCCGCCGCGAAGTCGGAGTCCGGGATCGGCGTATGGAGGACGATCTCCGTGAAGCCCAGCGCGAAGTGGGTGCCCGCGAAGTCCACGAAGGCGTCGAAGGACTCCAGCGGGCGGTCCGGCGTGAAACCGGTGAGAAGGATCTTGTCCAGCTCGGCGGCGTCCCGTCCGATGGCCTCGCAGGCCGCGCCCAGCTTGGTGAGCTGCCCGCGGATGGCTTCCACGGACTGCTCCGGGGTGCCCGTTTCGTACAGCTTCGGATCGCCCGTGGTGACCCAGCCCTGGCCGTACTGAGCGGCGAGCTTCATTCCGCGCGGCCCTGTGGCGGCCACCGCGAACGGCAGCCGGGGGCGCTGTACGCAGCCGGGGATGTTCCGGGCCTCGTTCGCCGCGTACAAACGGCCTTCGTGCGTCACTGAGGGTTCCCGCAGCAGCTGGTCGAGCAGCGGCACGAACTCGTCGAAGTGGTCGGCCCGTTCACGCGGCGTCCACGGCTTCTCGTCGCTCCGGCGCAGCGTCGTGGCATCGAAACCGTTGCCGCCCGCGCCGATGCCGAGGGTGACGCGCCCGTCGGAGACGTCGTCCAGCGTGATGAGGTCCTTGGCGAGCGTGACGGGGTGCCGGAAGTTGGGGGAGGTGACGAGGGTGCCCAGGCGCAGCTGCTCCGTCGCGGCCGCTGCGGCGGTGAGGGTCGGCACGGCGCCGAACCACGGCCCGTCGCGAAAGGTCCGCCAGGCCAGGTGGTCATAGGTGTAGGCGGCGTGGAATCCCAGCTCTTCGGCGCGCTGCCAGACCTTTCGGCCCTCGCTCCAGCGGTGGATCGGCAGAATCACAGTGCTCAGACGCATGTATACGACCATACGGGTCCGCGAAAGGGTGGGGTCGGCCGTGGTGGAAACACACGGGCCCCGGCGGGTCCGGAATCGCGGGATCAGTCGCGAAAGCGCAGGAACGCGGGCGGTACGGAAGCGGTGAGCCAGACGCCGTTGGCGCTGACGTAGAAGGTGTGGCCCGCGCGGTGCATCGCGGCAGCGTCCACCGACAGGACCACGGGTCGGCCGCGCCGGGCGCCGACCCTGGTCGCCGTATCGCGGTCGGGTGAGAGATGGACGTGGGTGCGGTTCATGGGGCGCAGGCCCTCGCTGTGGATCGCGTCCAGTGCGCGGCCCACTGTGCCGTGGTAGAGGAACGCGGGCGGCTCGGCCGGCGGGAGGGCGAGATCGACGGGGACGGTGTGGCCCTGGCTGGCGCGGATGCGGCCGTCCTCGACTGCGAAGCGCCGCTTGTCGTTGAAGGTGACCACATGGTCGAGCTCGGTCCGCGTGATGGGGAAGTGGTGACGGGCCGTGGCGCGCAGCAAGTCGTCGATCGCCACCCAGCCGTGGGGGTCGAGCGTGATTCCGATCCGCTCCGGCTGGTGCCGCAGATGTTTCGAGAGGTACTTGGACACCTTGACGGTGCGTCTTTCGTCCATCCCGTCAGAGTGCCCGCGGCGGTCGCGCACGCGCATCCGAATTTCACCCCGATTCACTACAGCAATTTTAATTCACCGTAGCAATTTTCTTCTGCAGGTTTGATCCACAGCCAACGCTACTTATCCACAGGTTGGTTGGTGATTCTGTGGACAAGTCACGTCAACATGTGCCCTTTTGGGCAACACGTGTAGTTTCGACAACAGATGGAATGAGTGCATCCAATGTCCTTGCCTGTACCTCGCGTTCTGTCGCTGCTGTGATGAACGCGGCCACGTTCTCCTGGCCAACCAGGTGCTGAACACGGCGGATTGTCTCCGCCGGCAGATCCGCACGAGGTGTGGAAGGTGTCGAGGTCATCGAGGCGAGGGGGGTGTCGGTGTCGAGATGGTGGCGCAGATGGCGGGTGGCGAACATCCGCATCGCGCGAGCCAGTTCGGCATCGACGGTCTGCTGGGCGAGCGGACGAAGCCTGCGTACCATCGTGGCCGCTTCCGCAGCGTCCGTCTCCGTCGGTGGGCGATGCCCGAGATAGCGCGCGAAGACGTGTTCGGTGGTGAACTCCAGGAAACGCGCGGCGATCTGCTCCACCTGTCCGCGAAGTTCCCGCAGGTGACCTGAGATTGCGGCGAGAGGTACCCCCGACGCGTACAACTCGGCTGCGACAGAGAGTTCTTGAGGGCTGGGTACGAGGAACTCGTCGTCGCTGCCCGGTATGCGTTCGAGTACACCGAGCTCCACCGCCTCGGCAACGGCCCCGTCGTCCGGGGTGCCGCCGAATGTGCGGTTCAGCTCGGCTCTGGTGATCCGGTCGGCCCGCTCGTCGGTCCAGGGGCCGTGCACCTCGGCGACGAGCCCGAGCACCCCGCCCAGACCGCGGCCCGTGTCCCAGGCTTCCAGGAGTTCCTTGATGCTCGCCAGGGTGTAGCCACGATCCAGCAGCTCGGCGATCTGCCGGAGCCGGGCGAGATGGGTGTCCCGGTACACATTGGCCCGGCCGCGCCGCTCCGGCGTCGGCAGCAGGCCGCGGTCCTGGTAGGCGCGGATCGTACGGACCGTGGCACCGCTCGCGTGTGCCAGGTCCTCGATGCGGTACTCGGCGCCGGCGGAGCGGCCGACCGCCGCGGACGACTGCCCGGGGGTGCTCACAGCGGCGGCCTCAGCCGGGCGATCCGGCGCAGTGCGCCGGGGCTGAAGCGGGACAGAAGGCGGGCGCCGCGGGCCTCCGGCGTCACCGGAACCACCGCTTGATTGCGGACGACGGCCTTGAGAATCGCGTCGGCGACCTTCTCCGGTGGATAGTTGCGCATTCCGTAGATCCGGCTGGTCCGCTGCCGCAGACGCTTCTCCTCCGCGGTATCGGTACCCGCGAAGCGCGCGGTCGCTGTGATGTTCGTGTTGACGAGGCCCGGACAGATCGCGCTGACCCCGATCGAGCGGTCGGCGAGCTCGGCCCGCAGGCATTCGCTGAGCATCAGCACGGCTGCCTTGGAGGTGCTGTACGCGGGCAGCGCCCGGGAAGGCTGATAGGCCGCGGCTGAGGCCGTGTTGACGATATGGCCGCCCTGACCGCGCTCGGCCATCTGCCTGCCGAAGATCCGGCAGCCGTGGATGACACCCCACAGATTGACGTCGAGGACCTTTCTCCAGTCCTCGCTCGTGGTCTCCAGGAAGGATCCGGACAGACCGATTCCCGCGTTGTTGACCAGGACGTCGACGATGCCGTATTCGGCGGCGACCTTCTCGGCGAGCTTCTCCATCGCCTTTTCGTCGCTGACGTCGACCGCCTCGCCCCAGGCCGCCGGTGAGCCGATCAGCCGGGCCATCTCCGCCGTCCTGGCCGCCCCCTCCGCGTCCCGGTCCACGGCCACCACCCGGGCGCCCGCCTCGGCGAAGGCGAAGGCGGTGGCCCGTCCGATGCCGGCTGCCGCGCCCGTGACCAGGACCAGCTGCCCGCCGAAGCGGTCCGCGTACGCCCCGGTCGGCGCGGTGTCCTGCACGGGCCGGCCGTCCTCCCGCGCAGTCTCGTTGGTGGTGACGAACTCACTGATCCAGGAGGCGATCCGGTCCGGGCGGGTGCGCGGCACCCAGTGCTTGGCCGGCAGGGAGCGCCGTACCGACTGCGGTGCCCACAACTCCAGTTGGTCGTACAGCGTCTCCGACAGGAAGATGTCGCCGGTCGGAGTGATGAGCTGGACCGGCACATGCGCATAGGCGTCGGGACGCGGTCTGCTCAGCCGTGCCCGGACGTTGTCGCGGTACAGCCAGGCGCCGTGCGCCGCGTCGTCGGGCAGGGACGACGTCGGATAGTCGCCTGCGGGCACCTTCTCCAGGCGCTGGAGGATCCGGGGCCATCGCTTGCCGAGCGGTCCCCGCCAGGCGAGCTCGGGCAGGACCGGCGTATGCAACAGGTAGACGTACCAGGACTTGGCTCCCTGGCCGAGCAACTGGCCGACCCGGCGTGGGGTGGGACGGGTCATCCGCTGCTTGATCCAGTGCCCGAAATGGTCCAGGGAAGGCCCGGACATCGACGTGAACGAGGCGATCCGGCCCTCGGTCCGCGCGACCGTGACGAACTCCCAGGACTGGACCGACCCCCAGTCGTGCCCCACCAGATGCACCGGCCGGTCCGGGCTCACCGCATCGGCCACGGCCAGGAAGTCGTCGGTGAGCTTCTCCAGGGTGAAGCCGCCTCGCAGTGGTGCAGGCGCTGTGGACCGGCCGTGCCCGCGGACGTCGTACAGCACGACGTGCCACTGGTCGGCCAACCGCGCGGCCACCTCCGTCCAGACCTCCTTGCTGTCCGGGTAGCCGTGCACGAGGACGATCGTCGGCCGCTCCTCGTCGCCCAGCTCGACGACGCAGAGCTCGATTCCCCCCGTACGCACGCGGCGTTCACGCGCTCCCGGCAGACTCAGCAGGCTCATGCCGCCACCTTCTCCTCGGCCCAGCGCCGCACGTGCGGCAGATCGTCGTCAAGCCAGAAGGCGCCCTGTTCAGGGTCCTTGGAGTCCGTGACCACCAGGATCTCCTCGAACTTGGCACCCGTACCCCGGAATCCGAGGTGGGGTTCGACCGCGCACAGACCGGGCTGCGGCGGATGGTCGGAGAACCGGTAGGGACTCCACAGTGGCGACCAGTCCCGCACCCCGCGCTCGCGCAGCCACGCGTGCTGCATGCGCGCGGCCTCGCGCTCCGTCACCCCCGGCGTCAGCCGGGCGGCGACCGATTCGGCGCATGCGTACGCGAGACGTTGTACCTCTCGGAACCCCCGCAACTCCGGGGCCTGTTCGTCCTTCACTGCCGAGGCCATGCCACCATCCGTTCCCCCACCGTCCGTTCCGAGCGTTCGCTGCCGTGTGCGGTACGTGTCCGTAACGTGACACTGATGAATGTGACAATGCCCGGCGGCTACGTCAAGGGCTGTGGGCGGACCTGTGGACAACGCGGCGGGAGCCCCATTCCCCGGGGTTGAGGCTCCTCCCGGATGGTGGCCCCCTACGGGTCCGTACATCTGGAGTCTGATGCGGATCCAGCCGCATGGGCTGACGACCGGAGTGGTCCGCGCCACTACCTTCGAAGGCGTGACTGTGATCGCGACCGAAAGCCTGAGCAAGCGGTTCCCCCGGGTGACCGCGCTTGACCGGCTCTCCTTGGACATCGGGCCCGGTGTGACCGGCCTGGTGGGATCCAACGGGGCCGGCAAGTCCACATTGATCAAGATCCTGCTGGGTCTGTCCCCCGCCACCGAAGGCCGGGCCGCGGTGCTCGGACTGGACGTCGCCACCGACGGTGCCGCCGTCCGGGAACGGGTCGGGTACATGCCGGAGCACGACTGCCTGCCGCCGGACGTCTCGGCCACCGAGTTCGTCGTGCACATGGCGCGGATGTCCGGACTGCCGCCGACGGCGGCGCGTGAGCGCACCGCCGACACCTTGCGCCACGTCGGTCTGTACGAGGAGCGCTACCGCCCCATCGGCGGCTACTCCACCGGCATGAAGCAGCGCGTGAAACTGGCCCAGGCACTGGTCCACGACCCGCAGCTGGTTCTGCTCGACGAGCCGACGAACGGCCTCGACCCGGTCGGCCGTGACGAGATGCTCGGGCTGATCCGTCGCGTACACACGGACTTCGGCATCTCGGTCCTGGTCACCTCCCACCTCCTGGGTGAGCTGGAACGCACCTGCGACCACGTCGTCGTCATCGACGGCGGCACACTTCTGCGCTCCAGCTCCACCAGCGACTTCACGCAGACCACGGCCACCCTCGCGGTCGAGGTCACGGACAGCGACGCCCACCCGGACGGCACCGACGCGCTGCGTCAGGTCCTCACGCGGGCCGGCGTCACGCTCATGGGCCACGACGGGCTCGACGGCCAGGGGCTGCCCGGTGCGGGCCACATCCTGCTGATCGAGGCGACCGGCGAGGAGACGTACGACATCGTGCGCGACAGCGTCGCCGGGCTCGGGCTCGGGCTCGTACGGATGGAGCAGCGACGCCATCACATCGCCGAGGTCTTCCGTACCGAAGGGGCACCGCAGGCAGCGACCGCCGGGCAGTCCGTGTCCGCGGTTGTCGGGCAGTCCGCTTCCACGGACGCCGGGCAGTCCGTGTCCGCGGCCGGCGGCGACCGAACAGCAGGAGCGGCGACCGTACAGCAGAAGGGGAGCGCTCGCGATGAGCACTGAGACCGGGGCAGTGAGCGGGAGCGAGACCTCCCGGATCCACAACATCGGGTACCGCTCCTATGACGGCATGCGCCTGGGCCGCGGCTATGCGCGGCGTTCGCTCTACTCGCAGTCGCTGCGGGGTTCCTTCGGGCTGGGGCGTTCCGCGAAGTCCAAGGTGCTGCCGATGCTTCTGTTCGGCGTGATGTGCCTGGTTTCGGCGATCATTGTCGCGGTCGCCGTCGCGACGCCGGGATCCACGGCCCTGCCGGTCAAATACACGGCGTTCGCGATCTATCTGCAGGCCGTCATCGGCCTCTTCCTCGCCGCGCAGGCACCGCAGTCGGTCTCCCGCGACCTGCGCTTCAAGAGCGTGCCGCTGTATTTCTCGCGGCCGATCGAGCGGGTCGACTACGTCGTCGCGAAGTTGGCGGCGATGGCGTCCGCGCTCTTCGTCCTCACCGGCGCGCCGCTCGTCATCCTCTACGCGGGCGCACTGCTCGGGAAGTTCGACTTCGCCGAGCAGACCAAGGGGTTCGGACAGGGGCTGGTGTCGGTGGCGCTGCTTTCCGTGCTCTTCGCCGGACTGGGCCTGGTGATGGCCGCGCTGACACCGCGCCGCGGTTTCGGTGTCGCCGCGGTGATCGCCGTACTGACGATCTCCTACGGAGCGGTCTCCACGATCCAGGCCATCGCCTGGCAGACAGGTTCGACGGGGGCCGTCGAATGGCTGGGGCTCTTCTCCCCCATCACGCTCATCGGCGGCGTGCAGACCGCGTTCCTCGGGGCCCGTTCGGCCTTCCCCGGAGGGGAAGGCCCGGGAGCGGGGGTCGGCGTGGTCTATCTGATCGTTGTCCTCGCGCTCGTCGCCGGCTCGTACGCCGTACTGATGCGCCGCTACCGGAAGGTCGGGCTGTGACCACCATCGAGATCGCACACGCCTCGCGCTGGTTCGGCAATGTGGTCGCCGTCAACGACGTGAGCATGACGGTGGGCCCGGGAGTCACCGGGCTGCTCGGCCCCAACGGTGCGGGAAAGTCGACGCTGATCAACATGATGGTCGGCTTCCTCGCGCCGTCGACGGGCACTGTCACGCTCGACGGACAGGCGATCTGGCGCAACGAAGCGGTGTACAGGGAGATCGGCATCGTGCCGGAGCGGGAAGGGATGTACGACTTCCTGACCGGCCGCGAATTCGTCGTCGCCAACGCGGAACTGCAGGGACTCGACGTTGCGGCGGCGCAGAAGGCGCTGGCCACGGTCGAGATGGAGTACGCGCAGGACCGCAGGATCTCGACGTACAGCAAGGGGATGCGCCAGCGCGTGAAGATGGCGTCCGCCCTGGTCCACGAACCGTCGGTGCTGCTCCTCGACGAGCCGTTCAACGGGATGGATCCGCGCCAGCGGATGCAACTGATGGAGCTGTTGCGGCGGATGGGGTCGGAGGGCCGTACGGTGCTCTTCTCGTCCCACATCCTCGAAGAGGTCGAACAACTCGCCTCGCACATCGAGGTGATCGTGGCGGGACGGCACGCGGCGTCCGGTGACTTCCGGAAGATCCGCCGGCTGATGACGGACCGCCCGCACCGCTACCTCGTGCGCTCCAGCGACGACCGCGCCCTCGCCGCCGCGCTCATCGCCGACCCGTCGACGGCCGGTATCGAGGTGGATCCGGGCGAACAGGCCCTGCGTATCCAGGCGGTCGACTTCGGACGCTTCACCGAGCTGCTGCCGAAGGTCGCGCGTGAGCACGGAATTCGCCTTCTGACCGTATCGCCGTCCGACGAGTCCCTCGAATCGGTCTTTTCCTATCTCGTAGCGGCCTGAGTAGTGGCCTGAAAGGAGCTGTGAAGCGTCATGTACGACCCCACAGTCGCCCGGCTCACCTACCGGGCCCTGCTCGGCCGGCGCCGGGCAGCCATCCTCTTCGTCCTGCCGGCGCTGCTGGTGGTCATCGCCGTGGCGGTACGGGCGTTCGCCGGTGCGGACGACCAGGTCGCCTCGGACGTGCTGGGCGGTTTCGCCGTCGCCACGATGGTGCCGCTGATCGGCGTGATCGCCGGAACCGGAGCCATCGGTCCCGAGATCGACGACGGGTCGATCGTCTATCTGCTGGCCAAGCCGGTGAAGCGGCCGGTGATCATCTCCACCAAGCTGATCGTGGCCATCGCCGTCACGATGGTGTTCTCCGCACTGCCCACGCTGGTCGCAGGGCTGATCCTCAACGGCAACGGTCAGCAGATCGCGGTGGCGTACACCATCGCCGCGCTGGTCGCCTCGATCGCCTACAGCGCTCTGTTCCTGCTGCTGGGCACCGTCAGCCGGCACGCGGTCGTCCTCGGCCTCGTCTACGCACTGGTGTGGGAGGCCCTGTTCGGCACCTTGGTACCGGGGGCGCGCACGCTGAGCGTTCAGCAGTGGTCCCTCGCGGTAGCCGAGAAGGTCGGCGGAGGGGGCGTGATCACCTCCGATGTCGGGCTGCCGGCCGCGACGATCCTGCTGGTGGCGGTCACGGTGGTGGCGACCTGGTACGCGGGGCAGAAGCTGCGCACGCTGAAGCTGGCCGGCGAGGAGTGAGCGGGGGTCTCCCACCGGACACCTGTCCCGCGATCCACGACTGATCACGTCGACTCGATCCGCGTCAACCCTCGCCTCCTGGGCGAGGGTTGACGCGTTTCGGACAGGAGTACGCGTAACTGTACGGTTATCGGTTCGTTGTGCAGTGCGCGTGGAGGCAACTGGAATCTGTGGCGTCGTAGCTTTCGTGAAATCAGGGATTGCCGATGCCGGTGAGGGAGTACCCCCTCCGGGTCGGTCATTGAGTGAGTGGCAACTGTGAGCGTCCTCCGCCCCTCAAGTCCGGGAAGGGCTGTCCCTCGTCGGTTTCACGAACGGAAGGCATGTCCATGCCTATGGAAGTCGCCCTGCTCGAATCGCGTGCGCTGCGTGGTGAGCAGATGGAGCGCGTCGACGTCCTCGACAAGGTCAAGAGTCTTGTCATGCTCCCGGACGGAATTCACCTTCGCACAGAGGATGTGGCTCGCTACTTCGAAGTATCCACAGAGGCCGTCAAGAAGGTGACCCAGAGGCATCGAGCCGAGGTCGCGGAGAATGGGCTCACGCTTCTTCGTGGCTCTGAGCTGCGAGAATTCCATAGGGACATGTTGTCCCTATGGGGCGATGGGGAGGGTGAAAGTTATCCACAGGCTGCCACTCAGCTCATCCTCTACACCCGCAGGACCGTGCTCAACGTCGCGATGCTTCTTCGCGACAGCGACATCGCTCGATGCGTCCGTACGTACCTGCTCGACGCCGAACAGGACCTGCGTGCGGGCTACGCCTCGCTCGAACACCGGGTCACCCGGGTCGAGAGCTGCCTCGCCGGTGTGGGCAGCGCGCTTCAGGAGCTCGGGCCCGTCCTCAATCGGATGTCGAACCGGCTCGACAGCCTCGACCGAAGGCTGGACGCCACGCATCAGGTCGTCGGGGCCATGAGCGTGCGGCTGGGGCATCTGTCCGAGGACGTCGTCCGTATCGACGGCAGGATGGATGTGCTCGCCCGCCACCTGAAGGATCTGAGCCGCCGCAACAAGCAGCGCTGATCCGAAGCCCGTTCACGGCCTTTCGGCGCTGCCCGGAAAATGGGTGGCGCCGAAAGGCCGTCCTGGGCACAGTAGTTGGTGCAGTACGCGCCGGAAGCGGCGCAGCACACCCGACACCGCACCAGCCGCACGCCGACATGCACGCCACAGGCCGGGAGAGGAGCGCGACGATGACCGAGAGTCCGAGTCCGTCGAGTTCCCAGCAGGGCGGGCCCGAGCCGGCACCGGAGTAGCCATCGACGACTCCGCCGTGCCGATCGGAGCAGGACGCCCGGGGCGGCCATGTCTGCGCATCGCGCGGCCGCCCTCCCGGAGGATTGGCCGAGTGGTAAGGCAGCGGCTTGCTAAGCCGTCGTCGGGGCTGTGAACCCCGCGCGCGTTCGATCCGCGCATCCTCCGCAGCAGCAGCGCCGGGTATGACTATGGGACAGCCCTTAGTGCCACAACAGGCGGGGCACTAGAGCAACCGCTCCAGCACCACTGCGATGCCGTCGTCCTCGTTGGACGTGGTGATCTCCTGGGCCACGGCCTTGAGATCCGTATGTGCGTTGGCCATGGCTACGCCCCGCTGCGCCCAGGCGAACATCGGAATGTCGTTCGGCATGTCCCCGAACGCCAGCGTGTCGGCAGCCTTCAGACCCAGACGGCGTGCGGCCAGCGAGAGTCCGGTCGCCTTGTTCAGCCCGAGCGGCAGGATCTCCACCACACCGGGACCGGCCATGACCACGTCGACCAGGTTGCCGACGGCCGAGCGTGCGGCGGTCGCCAGCGCGTCGTCGTCGAGAGCGGGATGCTGGATGTAGACCTTGTTCAGAGGGGCTGACCACAACTCGGCCGGGTCCTCGGCGAAGACAGCCGGAAGCGGCCCTTCCTGCACGCGGTAGCCGGGGCCGACCAGCACTTCGCCGTCGAGCCCGTCGCGGCTCGCCGCGATGGCCAGTGGACCCACCTCCGCCTCGACCTTGGACAGGGCGAGGCCGGCGAGCTGCCGGTCCAGCGTCAGCGAGGTCAGCAGCTTGCGCTCGCCCGCGTGGTAGACCTGCGCGCCCTGGCCGCAGACCGCGAGCCCCTCGTAACCGAGGTCGTCCAGGATGTGCCGGGTCCACGGGACGGCGCGGCCCGTGACGATGATGTGGGCGGCACCGGCCGCGGTGACCGCGGCCAGTGCCTCACGGGTGCGCTCGGAAACCGTGTCGTCGTTACGCAGCAGCGTGCCGTCGAGATCGGTCGCGACGAGCTTGTACGGGAAGGTCACTTGGCGATCGGTTCCAGAACCTCGCGCCCGCCCAGGTACGGCCGGAGCACCTCGGGCACCCGTACGGAGCCGTCGGCCAGCTGGTGGTTCTCCAGGATCGCCACGATCGTGCGCGGTACGGCGCACAGCGTGCCGTTCAGCGTGGCCAGCGGCTGGACCTTCCTCCCGTCGCGCATCCGCACGGACAGGCGGCGCGCCTGGAAACCGTCGCAGTTCGAAGCGGACGTCAGCTCGCGGTACTTGCCCTGCGTCGGGATCCACGCCTCGCAGTCGAACTTTCGCGAGGCCGAGGCTCCCAGATCTCCTGTGGCGACATCGATCACCTGGAAGGGCAGCTCAAGTCCGGTGAGCCACTGCTTCTCCCAGTCCAGGAGCCTGCGGTGCTCGGCTTCGGCATCCGCCGGGTCGACGTACGAGAACATCTCGACCTTGTCGAACTGGTGGACGCGGAAGATGCCTCGGGTGTCCTTGCCGTACGTACCGGCCTCGCGGCGGAAGCAGGGCGAGAAGCCCGCGTACCGCAGCGGCAGCTTGTCCGCCTCGATGATCTCGTCCATGTGGTACGCGGCGAGCGGGACCTCGGAGGTGCCGACCAGGTAGAAGTCGTCCTTCTCCAGGTGGTACACGTTCTCCGCGGCCTGGCCGAGGAAGCCGGTGCCC
The DNA here is from genome assembly GCF_042885475.1 of Streptomyces sp. NPDC058051. Taxonomy (NCBI): domain Bacteria; kingdom Bacillati; phylum Actinomycetota; class Actinomycetes; order Kitasatosporales; family Streptomycetaceae; genus Streptomyces; species Streptomyces sp. NPDC058051. The sequence goes on along the minus strand of NZ_JBHVRW010000015.1, from coordinate 19,997 downwards.
TCCATGGCGCGCGGGCGGACCAGCGCGGGCGTCAGCATCGGCACGAAGCCGGCCTCGGTGGCCTGCGCGATCGCCGCGTTGACGAGGGCGAGCTCCAGCAGCGCCCCGACGCCCGTCAGGTAGTAGAAGCGCGAACCGGAGACCTTGGCGCCACGCTCCATGTCGATGGCGCCGAGCTTCTCACCGAGCTCCAGATGGTCCTTGGGCTCGAAGCCCTCGGCCCCGAAGTCACGGATCGTCCCGTGCGTCTCCAGGACGACGAAATCCTCCTCGCCGCCGACCGGCACGTCCTCGTGGACGATGTTGCCGAGCTGGAGCAGCAGGCTCTTCGCCTCGGCGTCGGCCTCGTCCTGTGCGGCGTCGGCCGCCTTGACGTCCGCCTTCAGCTGCTCGGCCCTTTTGAGGAGCTCGGCACGCTCCTCGGGAGAGGCCTTGGGAATGAGCTTCCCGAGCGATTTCTGCTCGGAGCGGAGCTCGTCGAAGCGGACGCCGGACGACCTGCGCCGCTCGTCGGCGGAGAGAAGGGCGTCGACGAGTGCGACGTCCTCTCCACGGGCGCGCTGGGAGGCGCGAACACGGTCGGGGTCCTCACGGAGCAGGCGAAGGTCAATCACCCCTCCAGGCTACCGGTGCGCGCTTCTCCCGCTCGAACCGATATCGCCAAGCGTGTCACTTTGCCCGAATTGCCTGAATTGGTAATGCTGGCGAATAATGTGCGACTGGAGCTGATCTCGGCCGTCAATAAAACGAGTCTATTCCCCTAAATGGGGCGGAAGGTGTTGACCGTCTTGACGCATCCACCTTGCCTGATGGGGGAGTTGGCCGCCACTTGTCCACAGGTATGGGTCTCGCTTCGAGTTATCCACAGGGTGTGAGGAAAGTCTGTGGACATCGGAAGAGATCATTCCGGAGGCGGTGCGGAACTCATGGATTCACCGTTCAAACCACCATCAGACGCTCGTTCGGGTGGGAATTCGCCGCCCTAAAGAGTTGATTGAGGGAATTGAGGCGACACGGGGTGACCGGGGTGACCTGTCGACCTGTGGACGGATGTGGGTCGACTGGGCTGATATGTCGACCATGTCGCGTCGAGGTGTCGACTTGTCCCCAGGTCGAGAACCGAGCCTGTGGATAACTCTGTGGATAATGAAAAGCAGTAGATAACACCGCTGATTCGTACGCGTCGACGCCCGTACGCGTCGACGCCCGGGAGGGTCGGTACTCGGGATCGACGACAGCCAGGATCGTCGGCACCCTGAGCAGCCAGCAGCCAGCAGCCAGCAGCCAGCAGCCAGCAGCCAGCAGCCAGCAGCCAGCAGCCAGCAGCCAGCACAACCGGCACAACCGGCACCCCGGGACGGACGGCACCCCGGACGGCCAGTGCCCGGGACGGACGACGTCGCCCAGGCACACCGATCGCATGGTTCCCGCGCATCGGTCCGGGGCCACCGGTCTGCCGTTCCGGACCGGCGTCAGCCCCGGCCGTCGAGATTGCGGGCCAGCCAGTCGGAAGCCTCCGTGAACTCCGCGTCCGATGTCCCCGCCCGCAGCGGCCGTACGTCCTGAGGCGTCACCCCGGCGCGCGGATACGAGCCGAGGAAGCGGATCTTCGGGCAGATCCGCTTCAGCCCCATCAACGCCTCGCCGACCCGGCGGTCCGCGATGTGCCCCTCGGCGTCCACCGCGAAGCAGTAGTTGCCGATGCCGGCCCCCGTGGGCCTCGACTGGATCAGCATCAGGTTCACTCCGCGCACCGCGAACTCCTGAAGCAGTTCGAGTAGCGCACCGGGATGGTCTTCGCCCAGCCAGATGACCACCGATGTCTTGTCCGCGCCGGTCGGCGCCGCCGGCCGGGCGGGCCGGCCCACCAGAACGAAGCGGGTCTGCGCGTTCACCGCGTCGTGGATCTCGGTCACCAGCGGTTCGAGGCCGTAGGTGGCCGCCGCGAACTCACCGGCGAAGGCGGCGTCGTGGCGTCCCTCCTGCACCAGCCGGGCACCGTCGGCGTTGGAGGCCGCCGACTCCCACACGGCATCTGGGAGATGAGCGGCCATCCAGTTGCGCACCTGCGGCTGTGCGGCCGGATGCGCGGTGACCGTCTTGATCTCGGACAGCTTGGTTCCGGGCCGCACCAGCAGAGCGAAGGTGATGGAGAGCAGCACCTCGCGGTAGATCATCAGCGGATCACCGGAGGTCAGCTCATCGAGCGTCGCGGTGATGCCGCCCTCGACGGAGTTCTCGATCGGTACGAGTGCTGCCGCGGCGGCTCCGCTGCGTACCGCGTCCAGGGCCACCGGCACGGAGACCATCGGGACGAGTTCACGAGTGGCGGCTTCCGGGAGGGTACGGAGGGCAACCTCGGTGAAGGTGCCTTCAGGGCCGAGATATGCGTAGCGCGTGGCGGACATACCGTCACCCTAATGCGCTCCGGATCCTCAGGACTCCAGCAGCCGCTGACCCACGTACTCGCCGTCCCCCGCACCGCCCGGCACCGCGAACAGGCCGCTGGCCTCGTGCCGGATGAACGGTGACAGGGCATCGCCACGGTCCAGCTTCCGCTGCACCGGCACGAACCCCCGCAGCGGGTCCGCCTGCCAGCAGACGAACAGCAGCCCGGCATCCGGAGCACCGTCCGCCGCGATGCCGTCGTGGTACGAGAAGGGGCGCCGCAGCATGGCCGCGCCGCTGTTCTTCTCGGGGGACGAGATGCGCGCGTGGGCGTTGTCCGGGATGACGAGCTTGCCGTCAGGGCCCGCCTTGTCGAGGTCCATCGCGGTGGTCTCGGTGCCACCGCTCAGCGGAGCACCGTCCTTCTTGCGCCGCCCTATGACCCGCTCCTGCTGTTCCACCGGGAGTTTCTCCCAGTCGTCGAGCAGCATCCTGATCCGCCGTACGACCGCGTACGAGCCGCCTGCCAGCCAGTCGTACGGCGCGTTCGTTCCGGTGGGGACGAAGATGCGCCGGTCGAAGTCGCTCTCGGTCGGCTTCGGGTTACCGGTGCCGTCGATCTGCCCCATCAGGTTGCGCGCGGTCATCGGCTGCGCGGTGGCGCCGGGGCTGCGGTTGAAGCCGTTCATCTGCCAGCGGACCCGGGCGGCCGGGGTGGCCTCCTTCTGCACGGCACGCAGCGCGTGGAAGGCGACGAGTGCGTCGTCGGCGCCGATCTGTACCCAGAGGTCACCGTTGGAGCGCTTGGCCTCGATGTGGTCGGACGAGAAGGGCGGCAACGGATCCAGCCCCGGTGGCCGCCGGTCGACCAGGCCCGTGCGTTCGAAGAAGGTGCGGCCGAATCCGAAGGTGACGGTCAGCGAGGACGGTCCGGCATCCAGCGCGATCCCGGTGTCATGGGGCGCGCCGTCCGCCGTGCCGCCGTCGGCGGGCTCACCCGCCATCAGGCGCCGGGCCACGGCCGACCAACGACGCATCAGGGCAGCCGCCTCCTTACGTCCCGCGCCGGGAGCAAGATCGAAGGCGACGAGATGGCCGCGGGCCTGAAGCGGAGTGGTGATCCCCGGTTGATGTTTCCCGTGAAACATCACCTGAGTGGAGCCGACCGTGGCCAGAGAGGCCGGTTCGTCGGGCCGGGTCGCCGCGAAGCCGGCTGTGCCTCCCGCCGCACCCAGCACCAACCCGGTCGCACCCGCCGCCCCCGCGCTGCCGAGCAGCCGTCGCCGGGAGATGGTGCCGTCGGACCGGGCTTTGTCGTCTCCACCACCGACCGAAGCGACTCCACCACCGACGGAAGCGTTCCCGCTGCCCCCGGAGATTCCGCTGCCCGCGGAGGTCCCGCTGCCCGCGGAGGTCTCTCCTCTGCCCGCGGAGGTCCCGCTGCTCGCAGAGGTCTTCCCACGGCCGGTGGACGTCTCTCCTCTGCCCGCGGAGGTCTTGCTGCCTGCGGATGTCCCGCCGCCCGCCGCGGTTCCGCTGACGGCGGAGGTCTTCCTGCTGTTCGGGACGGTCTTCCTGTTGCTGTTTCCGCTCACGATCCTGCTCAGCCGATCTTCACGTTCTTGTCGATGGTCGTCTGATCGATGTCCGACGTACGCACGGTCACCGCGACCTTCCAGTTGCCCGCCATCGGGATCTGGACGCCGCTCGCGGTCCAGTGGCCCTCGGTGAGCCGGACAGGGGCGACGGGGAGCGGGCCGATGTTCTTGGCGCTCAGAGTGAAGGCGAGCTTCAGCTCGGGGACGTCCATGGCCTTGCCGTCGCTGCCGTCGATCCAGATGTGGAGCTCATTGGTCCCGGTACGGGCGGGATCGATGTCCATCCGTACCGTTCCCTTGCCGTTCGTGCCGCCTGTGTCGAAGGGCAGCTCCAGGTTGACCGGGCCCGAGGCCGCGGGGGCGGTCGTCGCCGTCGACGAGCGGGCCGCGTCTTCCTCGGTGCGGGCAGGCTCGGTCGACGTCAGTACGGTCGTCACGGCCAGCAGCACCACGGCGACCCCTACCTCGGCGAGCACCGAACGGCGAAGCCCCGACCGGTCGGGGTCGGCATCGCGGATCCGCTTCTTCTCGGCGGTGGCCCGGGCGGCCCTCTGCCGGGCGAGCTGGGTCGCCCGGGCGGGATCCTCGGCCGGAGCCGCGAGTCCGCCGACGGCCCCGGACTTCACGGCCCCGGACTTCACAGCCCCCGACTTCACAGCCCCGTCCTCGGCTTTCTTGGCCTCGGCGCCGACCTCAACCCTGTCTCCGGCCCGGGCCTCGACCCCGTCCCCGTCCTCGACCCCGTCCCCGCCCTCGTCCCGGTCCTCGTCCTCACCCCTGCCGACGGCTTCCTCTTCCGCCCTGCCGGCTCCGCGCGTGACCAGCTGTGCGGTCCAGCGGCGCGACATCCAGGCGATGCCGACCAGCAGGGCGACGAGACCCACCTTCACCAGCAGCAACTGCCCGTACCGCGTGCCGGTGAGCGCGGACCAGGTACCGACCTGGCGCCAGGACTGGTAGATCCCCGTGGCGGTGAGCACGAGCACGCTGCCGAACGCGACGCGGGAGAAGCGGCGTACAGCCGCCGTTCCGATGTCCGGTGTCCGGTACAGCGCGACCAGCAGAGCCACCAGCCCGCCCAGCCAGGTCGCGACGGCCAGCAGGTGGAGGACGTCGACCGGCATGGCGATGCCCGGCTGGATTCCGGTCGAGGCGTGTTCGGCGAGTGCCCAGGTGCCGGCGATCCCGGCGGCGATCACCGTGCCGCCCAAGGCCAGTCCGAAGGTGAGGTCCTTCTTCTCGCGCCCGTCCTCGCGCTTCGCGTACGCCCCGAACAGCACAGCGATGAAGAGTGCGGAGGCGCCGAGCAGCAGCAGCCGGGATACGAGTGCTGCCCCGGACTTGGTGTCGAGCACGGCCTTCAGGCCGTCCAGGTCGAAGGCGTCCGCGAGCTGGCCGGAGCCGGTGTACGGGCTGCGCAGGAGCAGCATGGCCAGGGTGGCCGCGGTGAGGGTCATCCAGCCGCCCACGACCAGGCGCTGAAGCGGGCGCGCACCCGCGCCGCGCTGCCAGCAGGCCAGTACGAAGGCGGCGCCGCCGGCCATCAGGACGAAACCCGCGTACGCGGCGTAGCGCGCGATGTCGTAGAGCGTGCCGACGAGTCCGCCGCCGGCTTCGTCGGCCGGGAGCGTGACGCTGGTGCTGGAGGGGGCTCCGATGGAGAAGGTGAAGGCGCCCGAGACGGGGTGGCTGTCGGCCGAGACGGCGTGCCAGGCAACGGTGTACGTGCCGTCGGGCAGTCCGCTGTGCAGCGAGACGCCGTACTTCACGGTGGAGCCGCTGTGCAGATCGCGTGGCGCGGCGGCGGTGTCGGCGCGTTTGCCGTTCGGGTCCAGGACCCTGATGGAGTCGTCGCTCATGGCGACCTGTTCGGAGAAGGTGAGCGTGACCTCCTTGGGGGCGGTGTCGACCACCGCCCCGTCCTGCGGATCGCTCCCGGTGAGTGCGGCATGTGCGGACACGGGTGCCGCGCCGCCCAGCAGCAGGCCGAACACCATGGCCGCGAGGGCGGCAAGGAGTGCGGCCGCGGAGAGCGGCCGGCGCGGCACGGTTGCGGACGGGGACGGTCCGAAGTGCGGGGCGGTGGCTGTCATGGCGAGTCAGTCCCTCACTGCTTCTTCGGGTTGTGGGTGGTCTCCTTCACGGGAAGGTCGACCCTTATCGGGTCGGCCTTCTCGAAGTGCAGCTCCACGGACACCTTCTCGCCCTGCTTGGGCTGCTGCTTGAGTTTCGTGAACATGATGTGGTTCCCGCCACGTTCCAGATCGAGCTCGCCGCCTGCGGGCACCTCGAAGGACGTCACCATGCGCATCGTCTGGTTGTTCGTCTCGTGGATCGTGACGTCGTCCGAGAGCGGGCTGGTGACCGAGGTGAGCCGGTCGGGCGCGCCGCCGCTGTTCTTGACGACGAGGAAACCGGCCGCCATGTCGCTGACGGGCTGTGGCATGAACGCGCCGGTCACCTTCAGCTCGGGTGTGCCGCCCGAGGACGAGCACCCCGCCAGCGTCAGCCCGGTGGTGAGGGCGACGACGCCGGCGAGGGTGGTGCGGCGGTTCACGGGGTCTCCCCCTTGACGATCTTGGGGAGGTCCTTGGTGTAGTCGTCGGGCGAGGTGTCCTCGCTGTACACGAGGTACCCCTGGTCGGTCTTCGGCGAGAACGCGATGACCTGGGAGCCGTGCATCGAGACGATCGTGCCGTCCTTTTCCTTCTTCGGGGCGTCGATCCCGATGCCGATCTGGCGTGCGCCCGCCTGGATGGTGGGGAAGTCGCCCGTGAGGCCGATGAAGGAGGCGTCCTGGGCCTTGAGCCAGCTGCCGAGCGAGGCCGGGGTGTCGCGCTCGGGGTCGGTGGTCACGAAGACGACCTGAAGGTTGTCCTGGTCGGCCTTGGGGAGGGACTTCTTGGCGATGGCGATGTTGCTCATGATGAGCGGGCAGACGTCGGGGCAGTTGGTGTAACCGAAGTAGATGAGCGTCGGCTTGCCCTTGGTCTGCTCACGGAGGTCGTACTTCTTGCCGTGGGTGTCGGTGAGGACGAGGTCGGGTTTGGTGAACGGCTGGTCGAGTACGGTCGCGGCCTTGGTGTCGGCCTCGACCGACACATCGGCTATGGGCTTCTTCGCGTCGTCACTGCTGCCGCAGGCGGACAGGGTGAGCGCGGTCGCGGCGACGAACGCCGCGACCAGCACCGTTTTCTTACGCATGGAGCACTGATTCCTGGTGGGTCGGGTGGGTCGGGTGGGTCGGGTGGGGCGGGTGGGGCGGGTGGGGTCGGCGGTCAGGCGGTGCGGCGACGGCCGGCGAGGACCCCGAAGGCCACCCCCGCGGCGCCGATGACGATGCCGACGATGCCGAGGACGCGGGCCGTGATGTCACTGGAGGATTCGTCCGACGCGGCTGTCGTGTGCTTGTCCGCGGCTGTCGCGGTGGTGTCGGCACCGCTCTTGTCGTCGGCGGCCGCACCGTGCTCGCCGGTGGTCGCGGCAGTCAGCTTGAGGACCGGTGCCGGGCTCTCGGGTTCGGCGGCACCATCCTTCTGTTCCTCGATCCAGCGGACGACCTCCTTGTTGTCGTACGTCTGGATGGCCTTGAACACCAGCTGGTCGGCGTCCTCGGGAAGCTGGCCGATGGAGAGCGGGAACTGCTGGAAGGTGCCCGGGCGGATGCCGCGTTCGTCCTTGTCGCCCGTGGCGGTCCAGGTCACCTTGGAGACGGCTTCGCTGATCTTCTGGCCATGCATGTCGAGCGGCTTGGCCAGCTTGCTCCGGGTGACCTGGATGTCCCAGCCGGGCACGGCCTGCGGCATGACGGAGGCCAGCGGGTGGTCGGTCGGGAAGTTGACCTCGACCTTGGCCGTCGAGGCGTCGTCGCGCTCGTTGGGAACCTTGACGTTGACGGTCGCGTAACCGCCCTTGGCGGCCTCGCCCTGCGGCTGCACGCTGACGTGCGCGGAGGCGGTGCCGGCGAGGATCAGCACGGTGGACGCGGCGATACCGCCGGCGAGAGCGATGCGGGAAACGTTCATGGCAGGGATCACTCCACAGAAGCACGAAGGAAGGTGTGCCCGGCGCGCGGGTGCGCGACGGCATCGCGACACCTCTGCCCAGTGCGTCGTACGCACGCCGGCCCGTATGGCCGTCCTACGCACGTCGGCCCGTATGGCACCGAGTGGTCCATGTGCCGGGTCGTCCATGCGTCGGGTGGAGGGTGTCGCGTCAGGCTGCGCGTGCGTATACGGGTGGAGGTCCGCGCCTGATCACCATGTGCAGCAAGGGATCCCCGGTGGCGGGGGCCGGGGCGTCGACCGCGGTACGGAGCGTGCGCGGCCCGGTCGTGGAGCCTCCGCGGAGTCCGGCCCGTAGGGCGTTCACGAGCGCGAGCGCGGCGCGCAGCGCCCGCAACCGGGCCCCGGCCGCGATCTGCTGGACGCCGTACGCGGAAAGCCGGGCCAGGCCGAACAGGGCGATCTCGCCGCGCCGCAGCAGCCAGCCGGTGACCACGGCGGCCAGCAGGTGACCGAGCACCATGGGCACACTGGGCAGCAGAGCCGCCGTCCCCGCCAGGACAGAGGAGCCCGAGCCGGAAGCGGAGACCATGTGCTGGTGGCCGCGGTCCACCACCGACGCCGGGTCGATGCCCGCGGTGGTGATGATGCGGTGCGCGTCGGCGGCGTTCAACTGCGCCGGGCCCGCGCCGCACACGATGCTCGCCGCGAATCGGATCAGGAGGTCGTCGCCCGCCGCGGTGTCCGTGGACGTGGTGTGTGTGCCCACCCCGAACAGGGTGTGCAGGGCGATCTGTCCGCCGGCCAGTGCGGCGGCGATGGACGGCAGGGAGCGCTCGCGCCCGGCGAGCAGTGCCGTCACCGCGAAGATTCCCAGGAATCCGGCGAGCAGGGTCCACCAGGGGACGATCGCGCAGGAGGCCAGGGAGTGCCCTGCCGCGGACAGCGCTACGCAGACCACGGTGAACACCGTGGCCCTCAGGAGCCGCAGACCGGCTCCGGCGCGTGCGACAGGCGTAGACATGGCGAGGTCATCATCGCACCACGACCCGGGCGCCCGTGCGGCAGGTCCGGAAGGTCACCTTCCGTCCGGTTGGTCGTGTGCCGGGTCGCCGTGGCCGGATGTGAACCCTGATCGCGAACACCGGCCGGTCCGACATACACGGGTGCACCGGGTGCGGGTACCCGCCGAATGAGCGGTCTCACATCCGGTCTGTGCTTACGAACGGCCATGTGCGGCAATACGTATCGGTATGTCGAGCCGCAGCCAGGAGGCTGGAGCATGAGCATCTGGTGGTCCCTCCATTTGCGGCGCGAGGCTGCGAGTGTTCCGCTCGCCCGTCGTTTCCTGCTGGGCGCGATGGAGAACGCGGGGGTCGATCCGGACGTCTCCTTCGACCTGTCGGTCGCGCTCACCGAAGCCTGTGCCAACGCCGTTGAGCACGGTGGCGATCACAGGCCGCAGGGAGAGCGGAGCGTCGACCATGAGCCGTGGGACGCGGGGGACGGGCTGTCGCGGACGGCGTGCGGGCAGTACCGGGTCACCGCTTATCTGGACGGCGAGAAGTGCCGTATCGAAGTGGCCGATTCGGGGCCGGGGTTCCCCGCCCGGCGCACGCTGCGTACATCCGCGCACCAGCACGAACCCCTGCCGTACCCGTCGCTCAGCGCGGAGGACGGCCGGGGACTCTGTCTGATCGAGCAGCTCGCCGATCACGTCCAGTTCGGCAACCGCCCCGGCCGTGGCGCCGTCGTGAGTTTCGACAAGGTCCTGAAATGGCGCGAGGGCGCCCTGCTCATGGTGTCCTGAGCGGGGCGCCCTTCGACGCGTGGGTGCGCCCTTCGGCGCGCGGCGGGACCGGCGCCGGACCTGCTGGAGGCTTCTTTGCCGCCGGGAGTGTCGGACCCGGATCTGCCGGATGTGTCCGTCACCGGAGGTCTCTCCGTTACCGGACGTGCCGGATCAGCCCTTCAGCTGAGCCATCCAGGCCTCGACCTCGTCGGCCCGGCGCGGCAGCTTGTCGGAGAGGTTCCGGTTGCCGTCCTCGGTGACGAGGATGTCGTCCTCGATCCGGACGCCGATGCCCCGGTACTCCTCGGGGACGGTCAGGTCGTCGGCCTGGAAGTACAGACCGGGCTCGACCGTGAGGCAGACACCGGGCTCCAGCGTTCCGTTGACGTACGTCTCGGTGCGCGCGGCGGCGCAGTCGTGGACGTCCATGCCGAGCATGTGGCCGGTGCCGTGCAGCGTCCAGCGGCGCTGGAGGCCCAGCTCCAGGACCTTGTCCACGGACAGGTCGCCCAGCAGGCCCCACTCGACGAGCTTCTCGGCGAGCACGCGCTGCGCGGCGTCGTGGAAGTCGCGGTAGTCGGCACCGGGCCTGACGGCCGCGATGCCTGCCTCCTGTGCCTCGTACACCGCGTCGTAGATCTTCCGCTGCAGAGGCGTGAACGTGCCGTTGATCGGCAGGGTGCGCGTCACGTCGGCGGTGTAGAGGTCACGCGTCTCCACACCGGCGTCGAGCAGCAGGAGCTCGCCGGAGCGCACGGCGCCGTCGTTGCGTACCCAGTGCAGGGTGGTGGCGTGCGGGCCGGCGGCGCAGATCGAGCCGTAGCCGATGTCGTTGCCCTCGATACGGGCACGCAGGAAGAAGGTGCCCTCGATGTAGCGCTCGCTCGTCGCCTCGGCCTTGTCGAGGACCTTGACGACGTCCTCGAAGCCGCGTGCGGTGGCGTCGCAGGCCTTCTGCAGATCGGCGATCTCGAAGGCGTCCTTGACCAGTCGGGCCTCGGAGAGGAAGACGCGCAGTTCCTCGTCGCGCTCCGCGGTGACCTTGTCGGTCAGCGCCGCCTCGATACCGGCGTCGTGGCCGCGGACGTTGCGGACCGGACCGGTGACCTCGGTCAGCGCGGTTGCGAGCTTGCGCACGTCCTTCGCCGGGATGCCCAGCAGCTGCTCGGCCTCGGCGAGGGAGTGGCGGCGGCCGACCCACAGCTCGCCCTGGCCGTCGAGCCAGAACTCGCCGTTCTCGCGGTCGGAACGCGGCAGCAGATGGATGGTCGCCTCGTGTCCGTCCTCGGTCGGTTCCAGGACGAGGACGCCGTCCTGGGTCTGGTCGCCGGTGAGGTACGCGTACTCGGTGGAGGCGCGGAAGGCGTATTCGGTGTCATTGGAGCGGGTCTTCAGGTTGCCCGCGGGGATGACCAGACGCTCACCGGGGAAACGCGCGGAGAGCGCGGCGCGGCGGGCCGCCGTGTGCTCGGCCTGGGCGATGGGTTCGAGGTCGTGCAGCTCGGTATCGGCCCAACCGGACTTCATGTTCGCGGCGAGTTCATCGGAGACGGCCGGGTACAGGCCGTTCTTCCGCTGCTTGACCGTTTCTTCTTCGGTCTCCGGGTTTTCCGGGGTGAGCTCCTCAGCCACGACTTGTCTCTCCTTGGTACGACACTGGACCCTCCCCATCGTACGGGTGCACGGAAGGGGCACAGGGCCGGAGTACCTGTTACATGCTCGCCCGGGGAGGGCGGCGCGGCTCAGCGGAAATGTGCGGCTCAGCGGGAACACACGGCTCGCTCGAAACGTGCGGCTCAGCGGAAACGTGCGGCTCACTCGAAACGCGCGGCCAGAACGACCACGTCCTGTGTGCCCTCGCCCGTGTCGGCCCCGTCCGCCAGGACGGTCCGCAGCACATGGTCGGCGACGGATCCTGCGTCGTCGCGCAGCGCCTTCGGCACGCACGCCGCCGCCGAGTGGAGCCGCGCGAACGCCCGGTCCGTCGAGTCGCCGGTCCGGCGCAGCAGCTCGTCGGTGTAGAGGAGTACGGTCTCGCCGGGCGCGACGGTGATCTCCACGCTGGGCGCCTCCCAGCAGGCGAGCATGCCCAACGGGGCGGAGACCGAGGTCTCGACGAACTCCGTGCGCCGGTCGCCGATCACGAGTGGCGGGGTGTGGCCGGCGTCGGCCAGCAGGATCTTGCGAGGGGCGGGTTCGCAGTAGGCGAACAGAGCGGTCGCGGACCGAGCGGGTTCGGTCAGCCGCAGCAGGAGTTCCAGATCCGAGAGCACGGCGACCGGATCCTCGCCCTCCATCACCGCGTAGGCCCGCAGTCCGGCCCGCAGCCGGCTCATGGCGGCCAGTGCGCTCGGCCCCGAGCCGTTCACCGAGCCCACGGCGAGACCGAGCGCGCCTTCCGGCAGGGCCAGCGCGTCGTACCAGTTGCCGCTGCCCTGCGGGGTCGTGCGATGGCGTGCGGCGAGCTGTACGCCGGTGACCCGGGGCAGTCGGCTGGGCAGCAGCTCCTCCCTGAGGGTGGCGGCGTCGGCCCTGGCTCGTTCCAGCTCCAGGACCCTGGCCAGATGCTCGCCGGCGAATCCGGCGTAGAGGCCGACGAGATGGCGCCGCCGTTCCAGCGGTTCGGCGGGTTCGTCGTACAGCCAGACGGCCGCACCGAGTCGGCCGGTCGACTCGGCGGTGAGCGGCAGGGCGTAGCTGGCGCCGTATCCGAGCCGGGCGGCGACCTCGCGGCGGCGGGGGTCCAGGCTGGTGTCACCGAGCAGATCGGGAGTGGCCCGCGCTCCCTCGGCGTCCGGGAACCCTTCCAGGATCCGGCCGTAGGAGGTGGCGCTGCGCGGCAGCGTCTCGATGTGCCCGAGTTCGGCATGGGCGAGTCCGAGGCCGATGGTGCGCACGGGGCCGCGGTGGTCGGACGGTTCGAAGACGACCAGACCACGGCGGGCGCCGACCAGGGCGGCTCCGGCGTCCAGCAGTTCGTGCAGCGCGTCGTCGAGCGTGCTGGTCCGGGCCAGGCGCTCGGTGAGCTCGTGCAGCGTGGTGAGGTCGGAGACGGATCCGGCCAGCCGGTCCTGGATGAATGTTCCGGGTGTGGCCGGTACGTCGGACAGAGATCCGGCAGGACTGTGTGCTGAAACGGGAACCATGGGATCGATTCCAGCCACTTTCGGAAGGTGCGGGGCGCTCATTGCAGTCGACTTTCCCACCCGTGCGATTCGTCGAATAGCATCGCAAACCCCCATGTCGTTCTGCGCCGCTATCAGTGCATCCACATGTACGCGCGGCATCCGCAGGTACGCGTAACATCCACATGTACACGTACAAGTAAGGCGATGTCCAGCATTGTCCCTGCGGGTTTTGTGGTGTCCAAGAGACTCTTAAGTTGGCCAAAAAATGCACCCTATGGCGGCTATTTGCGGTCGACTGGGTCCGCTCGACGAGGGAGTGCTCTCGGGGGTGAAGTCCCGAGGGAGCGTCATTTCGGGCATGCTGGGTACGTATTTCGATGATGGCCAGGGGCAGTTCCGATCGCCCCGGAACCCGGCAGCGAGCCCGGACGTCCTCATCTGTGACGGCCACGCCCCCACTCCCGAGTGGCGAGGTTTGCACCATCGGACGACAGGCACGACATGTGCGCTGTTCCTCGCCATGTTCGTGTCCGGATCCGTCTCGGCCCCGCTCGACCCGGCTCAGCGCATGCTCGGTACCGATGCCCCACCCGTACCGCAGATTTGAAGAGCATGTACGCACAGTGAAGTTGTGAACGCGTGTCGTGATGCACGCATGGTGTGATGTGGACCCCCGGCGTTCAACGGAAAGGAACGAGCGCTCATGCGCGAGATCCTCGGAAGGCGACGCAGGCTCCGGCTCCGGCGCAGGGTGAGGCCCGCCCAACTGGACGCGGTCCTGACCTGTGCCACCGCATGGCAGTGGCCCGTGCTCCCTGGAGTGGGACTTGAGGCGGCCGGTGGCCGTGGCGGCCGTGACCGTGGCTGTGCCTGCCCCGATCCCGAGTGCGCCGTGCCCGGCGCACACCCCTTCGACCCCGGTCTCCTCGCGGCGACCACCGACGAGCGCATGGTGCGCTGGTGGTGGGCCAACCGGCCCACCGCCCCGATCGTGCTGGCCACGGGCGGCAGCGCCCCGTGCGCGCTGAGCCTGCCGGCCGTCGCGGCCGCCCGGGCGCTGGCTGAGCTGGATCGCATGGGTGTGCGGCTCGGCCCCGTGGTGGCGACGCCGACCCGGTGGTCGCTGTTGGTCGCCCCGTACAGCCTCGAACGGCTCGGCGAGCTGCTGCATGCCAAGGACCAGGTGCCCAGTTCGCTGCGTTTCCATGGCGAGGGCGGCTACCTCGTCCTTCCGCCGTCCGAGGCGGGAGCCGGGCAGGTGCGCTGGGAACGGGCCCCCTTCACGGGCCCCCGGCTGCGCTCGGGTGGTACGGCGCTCGCCGCCGGGCCTGCGGCGCCGTGGCTGCCGGATGTGGCGGCGGTGCTCGACGCACTGGTCGAGGCGAGCAACGGCGCACCGGACGGCGGCAGTCGGCTCGCCTACTGAGGCGTGGTCGGCGACCGGCCGAGTCGCCCCCTGCGGGCAGGGAATGCGCGGTCGGCTCACACATTCGGTGGCCGGCTCGCTTACGGGGCGGTCGGCTTACGCGCGTGGCAGTCGGCCTACTCGCGTGGCGGTGGGCTCACTTACGGGATGGTCGGCTTACTCATGCGGCGGTCGGCTCACTCATTCGGGCGTGAGTCGGCCTGATTTCCCAGCGGAATGGGGCGCGTGGCACCGGGTGCGCATATTCCTGTGGAATGTCCGGCGGGCTGTCGGGCGGGCTGTCGAGAATTCGGGTGAAGCCGACCGCGTCGGTCCATGCGAAGTCTGCCGTTGCAAAGCGCGTCGGTGGCGGGATTTCTGGACGACTCCGCAAACTCTTTCGAGGCATTATTCGAAGATTTATTCGACCGATGGAGTGGAGGGTATTCGTAAGGGATTTTCGGCCATCGAATTCTGTCCGAGAATTAGCGCTCCGGTCGGAACGGATGTGGGGCCTGGTGAAGCGGCCTCCGCTGCCGGTTGATGATCCGGCGTCAACCTCGGCCCTGTCGCGCAGGGTTGACGGCGACGAACGGGCGCCGGGCTGCCGGGGACTGATGCGGAGGCGGGGCGGGCTGTGCCGGCGAGCGGGTTGCGTCAGCGAGTGGGCCGCGCCGGCGAGGCGAGGGGATCGTGCGCGGGCGCGTGCGCCGCGTCACGGGCCGTGCGCCGTACCCGGAAATGAGGATGCCCGATCGCTGGCGACGGGGGATGCACCAGCGACCGGGCTTCTAGAACGGTAACAAGAGATCTGCCGTTCGCAAATTCGATCTCACGTATGAGTTCAGCGATTTACCTGCGGGTACGGCGATTTGTGACGCGAATCACCGTACGGATCAAGGTGTCGTCACTGTCAGCTGAGCGTCACTTGGCGGTTGGTGAGCCCGCCGCGGGCCCGCCGCTCCTCGGCGGTGAGCGGCGCGTCCGAGGCGAGCGCCGCGGTCAGCCGTTCGCCGAGTTCGGCCGCGGGCTTCTCGCACTCCTCGGCCCCCATCGTGCTCGGCAGATCCCAGACCGGGACCATCAGCCCGTGTGCCCGGAAGGAGCCGACCAGCCGCGTCCCCTCGCCCAACGAGGAGGTTCCGGCAGCGTGCAGCCGGGCGAGGGCGTCGAGAAGCTGTTCCTCGGAGTGCGGCATGACCCAGCGCAGGTGGTTCTTCTCCGGGGTCTCGCACCAGTACGCGGCGTCCACGCCGGAGAGTCGCGTCGTCGGGATCGCCGCCTCGTTGGCCCGCTCCAGGGACGCGGACACCTCGGGCGTGGCGTTCTCCGCGTCCGGAACCCAGAACTCGAAGCCGGAGTGGACGACAGGCTCGAACGCCGCGTCGGGATCGAGCAGGTCCTGCAGCCGCGGACCGTCGGCCGGTGCGCGTCGGGAAGCCACGGGAGAACCGGGCTCGGCGTCCAACGCCCGTTGCAGCGTGTCCGCGAGATCACGGCTGAGGTCACCGGACGGGGTGTCGTTCTGCAGGGCGAGCAGCACCGTGCCGTCGTCGCGGCGGAGCGCCGGCCATGCCATCGGCAGAACGGTCGCGAGGGTCACGGCGGGAACGCCCTCGGGCAGTCCGCCCTTCAGCGTCAGTTCGACCGTGGCCGCGGGCACCAGCTCGCGCAGCGCGACCCAGTCGCACTCGCCGGCCAGACCTTCGAAGGGGCGGTGGACGAGCTCGGTCACGGCCTGGGCGGCGGCGCGTCCATGACACGCCTTGTAGCGGCGGCCCGAACCGCACGGGCAGGGCTCGCGAGCCCCGACCACCGGGATCTCGCCGTCCTTGAGCTGCTGCTTCCCGGCCTTGGTCTGAGGGCGCTTCTTGGCCATGGTGGGCTTTCTCCCGATTGCGACAGTGCGGTCTGGGCCGCGAGCCTAGCGGGCCGTGTGGCGTCCGGGGCGCATCCCCTTGTGCGCCCGGCGTTACGGCGAGGGCGCAACGCCCGCGCCTGCCTCGGCCCTTGGCGTGTGTGGGACGGTATGTGCGTGGCGGCACGGGGCAGGTCCGTATGGCCGCCGTTGCCGCCATCGTTGACAACCCGTACCTGTAGGGGACGTCGGCCCGCGTCGTCGAAGGCGTCCGCGGAGCCCGGCCCGTGGGGCGGCCCGCGTCCGTGGGGCACGGCATCGGGGCTCGGCAGCGGGGCCCGAGCCGCCACCGCCGACACCTGTATCCGCAGCCGTGCGGATACGTCAGCCCGCGTCCGCGAAGCCCAGCTCGTCGAGCCCCGACATGTCCGGCATCCCTGAGGCAGTCGGTCCTCCGGACACCGGCCCGTGTCCCTCGCTGACGAGAACCCAGACGGTGACCTCGCCGGACGAACTGTCGCGTACGCCCCACTCCTCGGCGAGCGCGCTGATGATGTTGAGCCCGCGTCCGCCGCGCGCCGTCACCGACGGTGTGGCCGGAATCGGTCGGGTGGGACCGCCTCCGTCCGTCACTTCGACGGTCAGTCCGCCTGTTCTGTCCACGCACCACGCGGCGCGGATGTCGCCGTCACCCACATCTGTGTGCCGCCCCAGTGGCCTGCCGTGCCGACAGGCATTGCTGAGTAGTTCGGAAAGGATCAATACAGCATCGTCGACGACCGAATCCGAGACCCCGTAGCTGCGCAGTTGTTCACGCATCCGGTGCCGCGCCTGACCCACGCCCGCAGGGCCATGGGGTACGGCCATGCTCGACGACGTGGGCACTTCCTGTGCCACCACCAACGCCACCCCCGAGACCTCCTTTGCCCCACGCCACGGAGTGGATGCCCTCCCGGGCTGGACCGGAAACCGGCCAATCGCTTGTCAGTGACGCACTCGTAACGATCGAATACGATTCGAATGCGCCGGTGTACTCCGTGTAACTGATGTTAAGAGCGTCCCAGTTGTGACAGAACCTGTTTCGGGCGATTCGTGATGATTGCCTCAACTCCGAGCTCGACGCAGAGCTCGACGTCCTCCGGTTCGTTGACCGTCCAGACGTGCACGCGATGGCCGGCGCGGTGCAGTCGCTCGATGTAGCCGGGGTGGCTGCGTACGATCCGCATCCCCGGACCGGCGATCTGCGCCCCGGCGGGCAGCCGTCCGTCCCGCATGCGTGGCGAGACGAACTGCATCAGATAGACGGTGGGCAGGGTGGGGGCCGCGATCTGGACGCGATGCAGGGAGCGCGCCGAGAAGCTCATGATCCGTACCGGTGACGGGCCGTCGGCCGGCGGCGTGTCGAGCTCGAAGCGCTTCAGCAGATCCAGCAGCCGCTCCTCGACCTGGCCCGCCCAGCGGGTGGGGTGCTTGGTCTCGATCGCCAGCTGGATCTTGCGCCCGGTGGCCTTTGTCTCGGCGACCAGTTCGAGCAGCCGCTCCAGCGTGAGTACGGAAGTGAGCTCTCCCGGCACCGGATCCCAGTCCGGGGACTCCGTCTCCTCGCGGTCCTTCCAGGAGCCGAAGTCCAGGGCCGCGAGCTCGGAGAGCTCCAGCGCGGAGACGGCGCCGCGGCCGTTGGAGGTGCGGTTCACCCGGCGGTCGTGCACGCAGACGAGGTGCCCGTCGGCAGTGAGCCGTACATCGCACTCCAGTGCGTCGGCACCGTCCTCGATAGCCTTCCGGTACGCGGCCAGGGTGTGCTCGGGGGCGTCGTCGGACGCGCCCCGGTGGGCGATGACCTGGATGGGACGGTGCGTGGACTGCTGCCTTGCGTGAGTCACTGCGTCATGGTGTCACCGAGGGGCGACTGTTGCGTACAGCTGGGCTGGCTGGCGGGTGACCGCATGGTGCGCCGCGGGTGACCGCATGGTGCGCCGCGGGTAACCGCACGGTGCGCCGTGGATGTCCTGCTGCCGGAAGCCGCGGTTGAGGGCGCCTCGTACCGGTGGACCGTTTTGTCGGATGTAAAGATTGGTGTGCGGATGCACAGCTCCTGCTTACAGTGGCCTGACGCGTCTTGGGAAAAGCTGTCCGAGGACACGTACACAGCGGATCTCTTGCCGAAAATGATGTGGAACCGAGGAGTAAAGAGCTGTGAGCACAGAGAACGAGGGCAACGAGGGCTCCGCGGCCGAGGCCGTACCGCCCGTTCCGTCCGCACCTCCAGTGCCGGCCGATGCTCCGCAGGGGTCGTCCGAGAGCACGCCGGCGTCCACGCCGGCCGCCCCGGCGCACCCGCAGGCGCCGGACGCGACAGCCGCGCAGCAGTCGCCCCCGGCGCAGCCGTTCCCTCCGATGGAGGAACCGGCAGCCTCGACCACCCCCATGCCGTCCATGCCGGGTACGGCTCCCCCCGGCATCCAGTCGGCCGCCGAGGCCAACTGGCCCCCGCCCCCGCCCGCCGTTCCCGCGTACGCGCAGCACGGCTCGGACGGCGGCGGCGCCGGTCCGGTCTGGGGAGCCCCGGCGCAGCTCCACTCCCCCGAAAGCCCGCGCAAGCGGGGCGCGGGCGCCTTGGTGGCCGCGGTGGCGGTGGCGGCGCTGATCGCCGGCGGCGTCGGCGGTGCTCTCGGCTACTGGGCGGCCGACCGGAACGACAGTTCCAGCGGCTCGACGACCGTCGCGGCGTCGGCCGATCCGCAGGACCTCAAGCGCGATCCCGGCACGGTCGCGGGCGTGGCCGCCAAGGCACTGCCGAGCGTTGTCACCATCGACGCGCAGGGCGGTGACGGCGAGGGCGGTACGGGCACCGGCTTCGTGTACGACAAGGAAGGCCACATCCTCACGAACAACCACGTGGTGGCCTCCGCCGCGGACAGCGGCCAGCTCACGGCGACGTTCTCCAACGGCAAGAAGTACAACGCCGAGGTGGTCGGCCGGGCGCAGGGCTACGACGTCGCCGTGCTGAAGCTGAAGAACCCGCCGGCGGAGCTCACCCCGTTGAGCCTCGGCAACTCGGACAAGGTCGCGGTCGGTGACTCGACCATCGCGATCGGCGCCCCGTTCGGTCTGTCCAACACCGTGACCACGGGCATCATCAGCGCCAAGAACCGCCCGGTCGCCTCCGGCGACGGTTCCGGCGGCAGCAACTCGTACATGAGCGCCCTGCAGACCGACGCCTCGATCAACCCGGGCAACTCCGGCGGACCGCTGCTCGACGCACGCGGCGCGGTCATCGGCATCAACTCGGCCATCCAGTCGACCGGCAGCGGTGTCGGCCAGACCCAGGCGGGCTCCATCGGCCTCGGTTTCGCCATCCCGATCAACCAGGCGACGAACGTGGCCCAGCAGCTGATCAAGACCGGTCAGCCTGTTTACCCGGTGATCGGCGCCACGGTCACGATGGACGAGGGAAACGGCGGTGCCGTCATCTCCGACCAGGGCGCGGGCGGCACGGCAGCCGTGTCACAGGGCGGGCCCGCGGACCGGGCCGGTCTCAAGGCGGGCGACGTCATCACGAAGTTCAACGACACGGTGGTCGACAGCGGCCCGACCCTGATCGGCGAGATCTGGACCCACAAGCCGGGCGACCAGGTGACGCTGACCTACAAGCGTGACGGCAAGACGGCAACGGCCCAGGTCACCCTGGGCGAGCGCAAGGGCGACAGCTGACCGACCGGCGCTCGGCGCGCGGGGGGACACCGCCTCCATGCCGCTGGGCCGCCCGTTCGCCGGCACCCGCGCCTACGTTCTGGACTCCGGGCAGCGCCCGGTTCCGCTCG